>JBGPGJ010000431.1:0-2504 GCA_041483795.1 Sulfurifustaceae bacterium | reverse complement strand
GAACGATCCGAACGAATCGTTTCTCGAGATCGCCGCACGGCCGGTGGCGCAACTGAACCACAGTAAACAGGTGCTGCTCATCTGGCCTGGCGGCGCGAAGAACCCGGAGGCGAAATGAAGCTGGGGCCGCAAGCGCGCGCGACTATATCGGTCTACGTGAGCTTCTTGATCGCGCTGGTGCTGGCGCTGATGCCGGTACCGTTGTGGGCCGAGCCGTTCCGCCCCGATTGGGTAGGGTTAGTGTTGATTTACTGGTGCATGGCCGCGCCGGAGCGGGTCAACGTCGGCACTGCCTGGGTACTCGGGCTCATCCTCGATGTACTCTATGGCTCGATCCTCGGGCTGCACGCGCTCGGCAAATCGCTGGTCGCGTTCCTCACCATCAAGCTGCATCTCAAGCTGCGCATGTTCCCGCGCTGGCAGCAGGCGGCGGCGGTATTCTTGCTGCTGCTGTTGAACCAACTGCTGCTGCTGTGGATCCGCGGCATGATCGGCAAGGCGCCGGCCAGCATCAGCTACTGGACGCCGAGTATCGTCGGCATGGTTATCTGGCCGTGGCTGTTTGTGATTCTGCGTGACGTGCGCCGCCGTTTTAATGTCGCATAGTGATTATTCACCGCAAAAACGCAAAGTACGTGAAGAATAATAAATAGGAATTTTCTTGAGAAAAAATCTTCGCGCTCTTTGTGCTGTACAGAAACGTACGAAGGAATTACCCATGTGTAAATGGAGTGATCCCTTTCTCCCAACCCTTTGCGCCTTGGCGTCTTTGCGTTGAGTTTTATTATTTTGTTGGGGACTCTAAGAGTATTTGATGTTAAATATTCCGCTTAAGGACCACTTCCGCCAAACCCGGATCTTCAACGCGCGCCTCTCCGTCGCCGCCAGTGTGCTGCTGGCGCTGATATTGCTGCTCGTGTTGCGGCTCGGTTACCTTCAGCTGCTGTCGCATACCCACTTCGCGACGCTGTCGCAAGCGAACCGTATTCGTCCGCTACCCATTCCACCGGTGCGTGGACTGATCCTCGATCGCAATGGCGTCGTGTTGGCGCAGAACTATCCCGTGTACACGCTCGAGATCGTGCCGGAACAGGTGGACGATATGGACGAATTGCTCGTGCAACTGGGCGAGCTCGTCACGATCGCCGAACCCGATCTCAAGCAATTCCGCAAGCAACTACGCGAGCGTCCGCGCTTCGAGCCGCTGACGCTGCGCACGCAACTCACCGAGCTGGAAGCCGCGCGCGTGGCGGTGAAGCGCCCGTATCTCCAGGGGGTCGAGCTGCAGGCACGACTGCAACGCCACTACCCGCTTGGCGGGCTCGGCGTGCACGCGCTCGGCTATGTCGGGCGCATCAACGAGTCCGAAATGGAGCGCATAGACAAGTCGGCCTACCGCGGCATGAGTCACATCGGCAAGCTCGGAATCGAGGCCGCGTACGAACGCCTGCTGCTCGGGCAGGTCGGATTCGAAAAGGTCGAGACCAACGCCCATGGGCGCGTTGTGCATGTGCTTAAGGAAAATCGCGTGGCACCGTTGGCGGGAAAAAATTTACACCTTAGTATTGACGCGAAGCTTCAGGACCTGGCCGAACAGGCGCTCGGTAAGCGCCGTGGCGCGATAATTGCGCTCGATCCCGCGACCGGCGCGGTGCTCGCTTTTGTCAGTACGCCGACCTACGATCCGAACCGTTTCGTCAACGGCATAGATCCCGCGACATACCGCAAATTGCTCGACGACCCGGACAAGCCGCTCATCAACCGCGCGTTGAACGGCCAGTACGCGCCGGGCTCGACCATTAAGGCCTTCCTTGGGTTGGCGGCGCTTGAGGCGCCCGCAGACGAATTCGACCCGAACAAACAGATCGTGTGTCCCGGGTACTTCAATCTGCCCGGCGACAAGCATCTGTTCCGCGATTGGAAGAAAAACGGCCACGGCGCGGTCACGTTGCACGAGGCGATCGTGCAGTCGTGCGACGTGTACTTCTATCGGCTCGCGGTCGCGCTCGGGATAGACGCGATCGGAGACTTCCTGGCACCGTTCGGGTTCGGCGCCAAGACCGGCGTGGACCTGATCGGCGAGTCGGAAGGCATCCTGCCCTCGCCTGCGTGGAAACAGGCGCGCGGTCAGAAATGGTATCCGGGCGAAACCGTGGTAACGGGTATCGGACAGGGGCTCATCATTGCCACACCGCTGCAGCTCGTTTCCGCTCTGGCGGCGCTGGCCAATGGTGGCGTGCGCATGAAACCGCGGCTGGTCGGCGAAATCGAGGACGCAAAGAGCAAGGAGCGGCAAGCGCTCCCGACCGAGATGAATTCCGAGATTCCCATCAAGGACAAGGCGCATTTGCAACAACTGATCGAGCATCTCACGGATGTCGTGCACACCAAGCAGGGGACAGCGTACGGCATCGGCTGGAACGCGCCGTATAAAATTGCCGGCAAAACCGGCACCGCGCAGGTCAAAGGCATTGCACAAGGGCAAAGCTACCAGGAGCATATGG
>JBGPGJ010000430.1:0-2512 GCA_041483795.1 Sulfurifustaceae bacterium | reverse complement strand
GCCGCCGGCGCGGACGCGGCGAACCGGAGCACCATGAGCCTGCAGCGCCGCTACGATATTGCTTACGAACAGTGTATGTACGCCAAAGGCAATCAGATTCCAGGCTTCCCGGCGCCGCGCTACATGCCACCGCCGCCGCCTCCACGTTCTTAAATCTTTTCCTGACAACACCATCAGCCGAACAAGCGCCGGAACCAATTCTTGATCCGCTTTATCGACGAGCGCGCGCACGGCGCGCTTTCCGTCGGCGCCGAATCGCGCACGAACGGCAACTCCAGCGCGCCCGGACAATCTTTATCCGCCAACAGACCGGTCTGCGGATCAATCCATACGCGCTCGACATTCTCCGGCTGAGGTAGTGTTAACGCCTCCGGATCCAGCGCCGCCATCGTCTCGCCCCACACCGTCATGGCACCGCTCGCGCCGGTCAGTCGCGTTGGGCGATTGTCGTCGTAACCCACCCACACGACGGCGACACGATCGCCGGTGAAGCCGGCGAACCAGCTATCGCGCAACCCATCCGTGGTACCGGTTTTACCCGCGACGCCCAACTCCGCTGGCAACCACTGCTTCAGCCCCTGCGCCGTGCCCTCGCGCACGACGTCTTGCAACGCGGTCGTCAGCAGATACACCGGCTCGGGATCGAACGCCTGCTCCACGGACAAGGAATAGCGTTGCAGCGGTTTGTCATCCTTTGTGAGCACCTCGCGAATCGCGCGCGGCGGCACGCGGAAGCCGCCGCTCGCCAAGGTCTGATACATTTGTGTGACCTCGAACGGCGTCAGCTCCACCGCGCCGAGCAGGCTCGACGCATACGGCGGTACCTCGCGCTCCACACCGAGGCGCCGGAGAGTGCCGAGCACCGTTTCGATACCCAGTTCCGTCCCCAGACGCGCCGATGCCACGTTGTAAGAATTTGCCAGTGCCAACCGTAGCGGCACCTGACCGTGATTGATCTTGTCGTAATTGTCCGGCTGCCAGTCCTCCGCGCCGCGGCTCTTCCACACGAACGGGCTGTCATCGAGCGGTGTGATCAGGGTGTAGTGCGACGGCTGAGCGAGCGCGGTGAGATAGATCGCGGGCTTCAACAGCGAGCCCACCGGCCGGGCGGCGTCGAGCGCGCGGTTGAACCCCTCGTAACGCGGGTCGCGTCCGCTGACCAGCGCCTGTACCTCGCCGTTTTGACCGTTCGTGACCACGACCGCGCCTTCGAGCGGCATATCGCTGCCCTTACGTGTCCTATCGAGCTGCGCCAGACGCTCGCTCAGCGCACGCTCGGCCGCGGCCTGCACGCGCGGATCGAGCGTGGTGAATATCTGCAACCCTTCCTCGCGTAGATCCGACTCGGCGTAGTCGCGGCGCAGTTGTCTGCGTACTAACTCGATGAACGCCGGGTGCGGCGAGGTGCCCATGGACGGTTTGTCGCTGACCACGAGGGGAACCGCGCGCGCCGCCGCATACTGCTCCATCGTGATGACTTGGAGATTCTTCATCTCCGAAAGCACCAGATTGCGGCGTTCGAGCGCGCGCTCGCGATGGCGCTGCGGATCGTATACCGAGGGCCCCTTCACCATGCCAACCAGCAGCGCCGCCTCCGGCAGGCTCAGTTGTTCCACCGGCTTGCCGAAGTAAAACTGGGACGCGAGCCCGACGCCGTGAATGGCGCGGTTGCGGTCCTGGCCGAGATAGATTTCGTTGAGATAGGTCTCGAGAATTTCGTTCTTGTCGTAATGCAGCTCGAGCAGCAACGCCATGATCAATTCCGTGAACTTACGTCGCAACGTGCGCTCGGATGAGAGGAAGAAGTTTTTAACGAGTTGCTGCGTGAGCGTGCTGCCGCCCTGCACCCCGCCACCGGAGACGATACTCACGACCGCGCGTGCCAATCCGCGCGGATCGACACCGATGTGCGAGTAGAACTTGCGGTCTTCAGTGGCCAGTAACGCCTGTACCAGATGCGCTGGCACCTGGTCGAGCTTGACCAGTATGCGATCCTCGTTGTGCGCCGGATAGATACCGCCGATCAGCACCGGCTCCAGGCGCGTCAGCGTAACGTCCTTGCCATCACGTCCATCCCGCAGCGACTCAATCTTTCCTTGGCGAAATACCACGCGCAATTGCTGCGCCGGCCGCGGCCCGTCCCAGAACACGAATGCACGCGTAGCGATCGCGAGCGTATCTCCCTGGCGCTCAAATCGGCCGGGCTCGCCCTCGCTCAACCCTTCGCGATAACCGAGCAGATGCAGCTCCTGTTCGACCACCGTCGGCGCGAGCCGCACACCGGCATAAAGTTCCAACGGCTGGGCGTACACGCGCGCGGGCAACGCAAAGCGCCGTCCCTCGAACTCATCGCGCACACGGAAATCGAGAGTAAGGGCGAACACCGCGACCAGAAGTAGAACGACGAGCGACGCAAGCCGCAGCCAGCGCGGCTTTAACCACCGACGAATGGAAGGAAAGTTCATGGTGTGCGATGTTACCGCAACCTGACGAAATAAGACGACGTGCGAAT
>JBGPGJ010000429.1:0-2512 GCA_041483795.1 Sulfurifustaceae bacterium | reverse complement strand
ATGCTCGCTCCTCGTTGTTATAGCCAGCTTTATATGTCGCGCCGGTAACAAGCTGTGGCAGGCGGCGGACGCGGATTATCCTACGCCAAGGCAGAAATCAACACAATCCGCGGGATTAGTCCTCACCCACGTGCCAGCCGTCCTTGGTTAAACACCGGTGGCTTCGAAACGCCCGAACCCGCTTGCAGCCCAGGGCACGCCACTTGGCACGTCCGTTCGGCGGCACCAATATTCACGGGACATTTGTGACGTCACCGCCTCACCCATGCGCGGGCGCCCGCCGGGCGAGTGAGACGGGGTTGTCGTGGATGCACTTAACGTGCATCCGCGCCGTCGAACGGGTGCAACGGGTTTTGTTGCACCCTTGGCGGCAAACGTCAAGCGTCTTTGCCCTTAATCCAATACACCCAAATCGGTTTCCCAGATAGGTTCATAGAGATGTACTTTTTCTTCCTTGCCCTTTAAAGCGACGAGCCCATGATCGCGAAACTTGAAGCCGATTCCCACCGCCGCGCGCACCGTCTCGGAGACGAGAAGGCGCGCCCGACCTTTGGTGGCTCCCTCGATGCGGCTGGCGGTATTCACGGTATCGCCGATCACCGTGTAATCCTGTCGGTGTTCAGGTGAGCCGATGAAACCTACCACCGCCTCGCCGGTATTGAGGCCGATGCCAATATCGAAATCATTGCCGGCCGGTCCGAGTTCCCGCTTGAAACGCGCGAGCGCCCGTTCCATATCGCGCGCGGCCTCAAGCGCTCGGCGCGCGTGATCCGGCTGATCGGTGGGTGCGCCCCAAAATGCCATGATGGCATCGCCGATATATTTGTCCAGCGTGCCCTGATGGCGGAAGATGACCTCGACCTGCAACCGGAAATAACGGTTCAACAGCTCCACGATTTCCTGCGGCGATTGCTGCTCGGAGAGTGTAGTGAAACCTCGGATATCGGAGAACAGCACTGTAATCTCGCGTTTTTGGCCGTCCATCGCGGCATCGGTGCCACCACGGGCGACGAGATCGGCGACAATGCGCGGATCGAGAAAGCGCGAAAAAAGTTGAGTGACGCGCTGACGATCGCGGCGTTCCAGGAGCCACGCACGCAACGCTGCCAGCAGATAATAAAGCCAGCCACCGAAAATTATCGGCATCACCACCGGCACGGCGAAACGTCCGACCACCACGCTCAACCAGCCACCGACCCCGAGTGAGGCGGTAAGTGCCAAAGTCACCGCCCCGAGTCGCAGGATGCCCATGCCGAGCGCGAAGGCGCTCGCGAGAGCGAGCAGCACGAGTGCGGTAAGCAGTGGACCGCTCCAGGTCGGCGCGAAGATCAGGCGCGCGCCGTTTTTCAGATTATCGAGTGCGGTGGCGATGACTTCCGGTCCCGGATAGTTCGTACCCATGGGTGTGAGTTTGAGATCGAACAGTGCTGCCGCGCTGCCGCCGACGATCACAATCTTGTTTGTGAACTCATCTTTTGGGCGCTGCGGCTGGCGGCGTTCGAGATCGGCGAACACTTCATGGAACGACACGGTTCGATAAGCCCGTGCTGGGCCGTGCCACACGAGCGGCAGTGTTTCGACATTGGGCGCCGTGTATCCCAATTCCTTCGCGACGCGTGCCGGCAGCGAAGGAATACGCCATCCGTAAGTGTCGTGATAGAGCGGGTAACGGCGGATCACAGCGTCGGCATCCGCGTCGACATTGATTGCGCCGATACGTCCCGTGGCGGCGAGACCGGGCAATGGCAGTAGCAACGCCGCGCGCGCTTCGGTGTCCGCCGCCGGCCCGCGTTCGATCCCCTTCAGGTTCTTGAGCGGAAAGCCTTTCGTATCGGCCTCGGCGCCGCCGGGGAGGCGCACCATGGGGAAAAATACATTCCGTGTGCGTTGCGCCACGCGGATAAGGTAAAGATCGTCTTGCGCGTGCTCCTTGTGCGGGTCCACGAGCAGGATGTCGAACACGATCGCCGCCGGCTTCTGGCGCGCCAGCCCCTCGATGAGCTGGCCATATACCGCGCGCGTCCACGGATAACGGCCGTAATCCGGCGCCATGGCTTCGAGTGTGGGCTCGTCAATGTCGAGCAGCGCGATGTCGGGGTCGGGCGGCGATTGCGCCGCGAGTCGGCGCAGGTTCCAGTCGAGGAAGGGATACTCGATGCGCGCGCCGAGGTCGAGCCCGGCGCCGATCCCCAGCGCCACGAGCCATATTCCGAGCGCGAGTAAGTAAGGAATGCGCGAGGTCTTGGGGAGGTTCATGGCTTAAGCGTATCCGAGCAGCGCGCGCTGTCAAAACACAATGTGCGGTTGTATCGGACGGCTCGACGCCGCCGGCTATATAATGCTCACGAACGCGCACAGCAACGGCGAATGCAGAACGATCGAGCGAATGGGGCAGGGTCTATGACGCCGCCCGAGGACGCTGCCTATTACCGGCCGGCGTTCCAGAATGTTTTTCTAACCCCGCGCTACTGGACCACTTGGTTCGCGCTCGCGCTGCTGCGCGTCCTCGTCT
>JBGPGJ010000428.1:0-2533 GCA_041483795.1 Sulfurifustaceae bacterium | reverse complement strand
TCAATACACCACCAGGCAGCACGCTGCCCGTCCATTATAAGCTCGGTGAGTACGCGATCCACGCGGTTCTGGGCGTGGGTGGCTTCGGCATTACCTATCTGGCGCAGGATACCCGCCTCAACAGCCAAGTCGCGATCAAGGAATACTTCCCGCAGGCCTATGCCACGCGCAATTCCGCTTATACGATCCGCCCTGCGGCCGACGATGGTGTTGAGAACTACGAGTGGGGATTGGGCGAGTTCTTAAAAGAAGCGCAGGCGCTGGCCAAGTTCAAGCACCCGCACATCGTGCGCGTGCAGCGGTTTCTCGAAGCCAACGGCACGGCGTACATGGTGATGGAGTATGAGGAGGGCGAGAGCCTGTTGACGTACCTCAGCCATCACGGCGGTTTTCTCGCCGAGCCGATGCTACTCAATATTTTCATTCCGATCCTCACCGGTCTTCAGGCGGTGCACGATGCCGGGCTGCTGCACCTCGACATCAAACCGGATAACATCTATTTGCGCAAAAACGCGCAGCCGATGTTGATCGACTTCGGCAGCTCACGTCAGGCGCGCGAGGACGCCGCCACGAGTCAGAAGGTCGCGCTTTCGCGCGGCTACGCGGCGCCCGAGCAATACCCGGGTCACGGCGAGCGCGGACCGTGGAGCGATCTCTACGGCGCCGGCGCTTCGCTGTACCGTTGCATCACCGGCCGCGAGCCGGTGGATTCAATCGCCCGCCAACAGACGTTGGCGAAGAAAAGAGTGGATCCCCTCGCCCCGGCCGCGAGCTTCGAGCGCCCGCACTACGCGCCGCATATTCGCGTCGCCGTGGACACCGCGCTCACGCTCGAGGCTGAAGGACGGCCACGCACGGCGCGCGCGCTCCAGAATGGCCTTATGGGCAAGGAGATAAGCGACGAGCAGGCCAAGCCGTGGGTCGCCTACGGTCGTGGCTCCGGGTTCATCGGCGTTACTCAGGCCGCGGTGCGCAAGCGCCGCCGGGGCATCCGGCGCGGGACGATCGAAAAGACGATCGCGCTGCTCGTGTTCGCCGCGGCCATGCTGGTCGTGATACCGAAAATCATGATGGACACCGGAAACTTAACCGAAGAAGAGTTATACGCACGTCTCGATGAGGCGCAGGAGTCGGTGCGCTCGGTCCCGCGTCGGATCAAGCAGTTCGTGGACGAAGACGTTCTGGGCGCGAAGCCCGCACCCGCGCCGCAACACGTGACGCGCCCGCGTCCGCCCAAGCCGGCAACGCCCGAGAAAGCGATTCCGCCGTTCGAGCCCACGAAGCAGGTAGCGCACACGCTCGCGCTACCCGCGCCGCCGGTAGCGCTCGCGTTCTTGCTCGACGGTCGGATTGTCGCGACCGCACTCAATGATGGCACGGTGCAACTGTGGAACGCCGATTCCGGCGAATGGATGCGTACTTTTCCTTCCAGGTCGAAAGGTTACGCCGTGGTCGCGGCCTCGCCCGACGGTCAGTGGCTTGCCTTTTCCGATTCCGAGCACGCGATTCATCTCTGGGACGCCGCCGAGGACAAACAAGCCGAACCGTTGCGTGGACACACTGAAGTCGTGAACGCCATTGTATTCTCTACTGATGGGAAGTGGCTCGCGACCGGCGGCGAAGACCTGAGTGCGATTGTATGGAATCTGGAGACGGGAACGAAGCTGCGAACGCTCGTGGCGAAAAGCGCGGTGCTCGCGCTTGCCTTTGCACCGAACGCCCGCATGCTCGTCGCCGCCGACGCTGGTGGCGGCATTCAGTCCTGGGAATTGCCAGGTGGCGGCGAGCTGGTCTACACCACCGCGGACGATGCGTTGACGACGCTGGCGTTCTCGCCTGACGGAAAGTGGCTTGCCTCCGGCGGTCAGGGCAGCGTTCTCAAGCTGTTGCGCGTCGGACTCGAACGCGACGATCGCGCGTTTGCCGGGGCGCCTGAGGTGGTCAATACCATCGCCTTCAGCCCGGATGGCAAGTGGCTGATGCTGGCGGGCATGGCCGAGGCGATCGAGATCCGCAACGCCGAGACCGGCGAAGTGAACAATAGACTCACCGGCCACGCCCGCGCAGTGCGGGCGCTCGCGGTTTCGTCCGACGGTCGACTGCTCGCTTCCGCTGACGACGATAACAAGGTCCGGTTGTGGCGTTGAGAAGTCGGTCAGAAATTGGGTTTGGCTGCGGGCGCACCGGCCCAGGTCGTGCCAGCCATCCTTGGCGTAGCATTGACAGCTTCGGACACAACGGCCCGCACTTCTCGCTGCACGGTCCTGCTGCGCTCGAAGCCCAGCCCGTTGCCGCCCAGGGCAGGCAACTTCAGCCTGCCCGTTCGGCGGCACCGACTTCAGCGCTGGGCGTTCCATGCTTCGCTCGAAGTCCGGCCCGGCCGTCCTGGCCGGGCGTTCGCGGCTTGGCCGCTCACCCACTGGACATCGGCGAGCACTCCGCCTCACCCATGGCCGGGCGTTCGCCGCGTCGCGGCTCACCCATGTATCGGCGCTCAGCGGCGCGAGTGAGACGGGGAAGTCGCAAATGCACT
>JBGPGJ010000427.1:0-2539 GCA_041483795.1 Sulfurifustaceae bacterium | reverse complement strand
CATCGTTATTCGTGCCTGCCATCCCTGGCGATATTATCGGAACTTCGTCAAATCCCGGCCCGCACGTCCGTGTGCGGGCGCTCGCCGGCGCGAATGTACGTTAAGTACATTCGCGACTACTCCGGCTCACCCTCGCATTTAACCAGATACGAAACCTTGTTGATCATGCCGCGCACCGCCGGCGTGTCCACCAGGACACGCGTATCGCGCTGGCGCTTGAGGCCGAGACCGCGCACGGTCTCCATATGTCCGACTTTGCGGCCATAGGGGCTCTTCACCAGTGTCACTTTTATCTTTTTCTCGGCCATGATGCGCGCGCTCCTAACCCGTGATTTCCTCGACGGTCTTGCCACGCTTGGCCGCGATCCGGGCCGGCGAACGCATGCGCATCAGCCCGTTGATGGTCGCGCGTACCACGTTGACCGGGTTGCGCGAGCCGATGCACTTGGCCAACACGTCCTGCACGCCGGCCACCTCGAACACCGCGCGCATGGCGCCGCCGGCGATGATACCGGTACCGACCGAGGCGGGCTTCATCACCACCTTGGCGGCGCCGTGCGCGGCCTTGACCGGGTGATACAACGTCGGGCCCTTCAGCTCGACCTTGACCATATTACGGCGCGCGCTTTCCATCGCCTTCGCCACCGCCGCCGGCACTTCGCGCGCCTTGCCGCGCCCGATGCCGACCCGACCGGCCCCGTCGCCCACGACCGTGAGCGCGGAGAAGCCGAAGATGCGACCGCCCTTCACAACTTTCGCCACGCGCCGCACGCTCACCAGCTTTTCGCGCAGGTTGTCGCCGCGCCCCTCGTTTTCGATGTAGGCCTGTGCCATAGAAGCTCTCTTCAGAATTCCAGCCCGTTTTCACGCGCGGCCTCGGCCAGCGCCTTCACCCGACCGTGATATTGGTAACCCGCGCGATCGAACGCCACGCGCGTGATGCCGGCGGTCTTGGCCTTCTCGGCGATACGCTTGCCGACTAATTTGGCCGCCTCGACGTTGCCGCCGTGCTTCAGGGCCGCGCGCACCTCTTTCTCGACCGTCGAAGCCGCCGCCAACACCTTGGCGCCGCTCGCGTCCACGATCTGCGCGTAGATATGCTGCGGCGTGCGGTGCACGCACAGCCGCTCGACTCCCAGGCGCACGATCCGCCGGCGGACACGGACGGCACGACGTACGCGTTTCTGTTCTTTGCTCATCATATTCGTTTACTTCTTCTTCGCTTCTTTCTTGACGATAATCTCATCGACGTAACGCACGCCCTTGCCCTTGTAGGGTTCGGGCGAACGGAAGTCGCGAATCTCGGCCGCCACCTGACCGACCAACTGCTTGTCGGCGCCACGCACGACGATATTGGTCTGATCCGGGCACTCGATGACGATCCCGGCCGGAATTTCGTACGCGATCGGGTGCGAGTAGCCGAGCGTGAGGTTGAGCTTCTTGCCCTGCACCGCGGCGCGGAAGCCGACGCCGACGATCGTGAGCTTCTTCTCGAAACCCTTGACCACGCCCTGCACCATGTTGTTGACGATCGCGCGCGTGGTGCCGGAAACCGCGCGTGCAAGTCCGGAGTCGTTGGTGCGCTCGAACTTAAGCAGGGCCCCTTCTTGCTTCACCTTCACATAGGGGTGCACCGAGCACTCCAGGTTGCCCTTGGGGCCTTTGACGCTGAGCCGCTCAGCATTGAGTTTGACCTCCACCCCGCTCGGCACTGCTATCGGATTTTTCGCGATTCGTGACATGGCTTACGTCTGCTTACGATACGATACACAACACTTCACCGCCGAGGCGGTTCTTGCGCGCCGCGCGGTCGCTCATGATGCCCTTGGAGGTGGACACAATCGCCACCCCGAATCCGCCTTCCACGCGCGGCAGCTTTTCGGCGCCGAGATAGACTCGCAGACCCGGCTTGCTAACGCGATTGAGGCGCTCGATCACCGGACGCCCGTCATGGTACTTGAGCTGAATCTCTAGCCAAGCATGGTTCCCGGACGCCGCTTCGGCCACGTTCTCGATGTAGCCCTCGTCCTTCAACACTTGCGCGATGGCGCGCTTCAGCTTCGAGGCCGGCACGCGCACGCTCACCTTCTCGGCGTGCAGACCGTTACGGATACGCGTGAGCATGTCGGAAATCGGATCGGTCATCATAACGTCAGCTCTCGAATTACCAACTCGCCTTCAATACGCCCGGCACTTCGCCCTTCATCATCAGCCTGCGCAATTCGCTGCGCGACAGTCCGAACTTTCGATAGTAACCGCGCGAGCGGCCGGTCAATCCACAGCGATTGCGCTGACGCGACGGGCTCGAATCGCGCGGCAATTTTTGCAACGCCGTAATCGCCGCCTGGCGCTCCTCCTCGGATAACCTCGGATTCTTCACCTGCGTTCGCCACTCGGCGCGCCGAGTGGCGTACTTAACGGCCAGCTGTTTACGCCGCTTGTCCCGTTCGATCATGCTGCGCTTGGCCATGAGCTAGCTCCGGATCGGAAAGTTGAACGCTTCCAGAAGCGCGCGCGCTTCTTCGTTGTTCTTGGCGCT
>JBGPGJ010000426.1:0-2546 GCA_041483795.1 Sulfurifustaceae bacterium | reverse complement strand
TTTCCTCGAGCCCGGTTTCCTCGGGTAGCGAATGGCGCACCGACTGCGCCAGTTCGTCCAGCCGCTGCAGGTAACCGTCCACGTCCAGATCCGGGTATTCATCGGCGGCAACGAGAAACGCCGCCTCCGCAAGGTTGAGCTGTTCCTCGGGTTGTTTCACGATGCGGTCCCAGCGTTCGCCGGGTGTCGGATGGGTCATAAAGAGAAGTCGGCGTGCCGTTTGAATTAAGCATAGCAAACGGTCGGGAAACCGCCTTTTCCCGGTAAAAAAGGGAACTATCGATTATTCAGACGGTTGTGTCTAATGGTGCCAGCCGGATCGGCGTAGAGCCGCACGATCTGTGTATAGTCTCGCATTTTCAGTGGCATACTTAATGCAAGCTCAAGGATTAGGTTATGACTAACAATGGGGTGCAGTGCATGGAGTGCACGGACGGTCGTAGGGACGCACGCCCTTAACGAGCGACCAGTCGTTCCGTCGTTTTTGCCGAGCGCGTGGCCGCCCAGCGTGCAGTAAAGGGCGAATGGATTCTATCTTGATCGTCGAATCGTCGGCGACGCTGCAATTCCTCCTGCGGCGCGTGTTTGCGCGTCTGCCGATTGGGGTTGAGATTGCACCCAGCTACGCGCAGGCCGCGGATCGCCTGCACGCGAACCAAAACCCGCTGCGCGCCGTCGTCATCGGCCTGCCCGTGGGCACGGAGCCCGCGGCCGATGAGTTGTTGGCGATATTGAATCGTGCGCCGAATCTCGACACGGCGGTCGTGCTCATGCTGCATACGGCCGAGCGCCAGCGCCTGGAATGGGTGCAGCAGCGCCCACGCAGCGCGTGGTTGCTGTGGGAGCAGTACGCCGAATGCGCAGCGCACCTCGAGCAGTTGCTCGCGGCGCCGTCAGCGGTTCCGGACAGAGTCGGGCCGCCCATTCGCGTCCTGTTCGTGGACGACGCGCGCACCGTGCGTGAAGCGTTTCGGCGGCTGCTCGCGCAACAGAATTACGAAGTTGAGATTGCCGCCAACATGAACGAGGCGCTCGCGAAGACGAGTGAGCAGTCGTTCGATATCGCGATCGTGGATTATTTCATGCCGGGCGGTAACGGCGATGAGCTGTGCCAGCGGCTGCGCGCCGACCCGCGCACCGCGACGATTACCACCGCCATTCTGACCGCCACCTACGTCGAGGACGTTATTCGCCACAGCCTCGACGCCGGAGCGGTCGAATGCATGTTCAAGGACGAGGCCAGGGAGTTGTTCCTGGCACGCCTCGCGGCCATGAGCCGCTCGATCCGTATCAAGAAATCCATCGAATCCGAGCGCGTGCGCCTGGCGAGCATCCTGAGTTCCGTGGGCGACGGCGTCTACGGCGTGAACCGCGCGGGCGAGATCGCGTTCGTGAATCCGGTTGCCTGTCGCATCCTCGGCTATCCCGACGCCGATGCCTTGATCGGACAGCCGGCACACCGGCTGCTGCATTACGGGCGTGAAGACGGCACGCCGATTCCCACGGAACATTGTCGTTTGCAGCAGGCCTATGGCGCCGGCGAGGAACTGCGCGATTGGGAAACCGTGTTCTGGCGCCGCGCGGGTACGCCGGTGCCGGTGGAGTGCACGGTGTCGCCGCTGCGCATCGAGGGGCGACTCGAGGGCTCGGTAGTGGCGTTTCGTGACGTGTCCGAGCGGCGCATGCTCGAGCGCGAGTTGGTCTGGCAGACGAACCACGACACACTGACGAAGCTTCCCAACCGCAGCTACTTCGAGCGTGTGCTCGAGGATGAAATGAACCGGCTGGTGCGCAGCGAGGAGCGCAGCGCGCTGCTGTTTCTGGATTTGGACCGCTTCAAGTACGTCAACGACACCGCCGGTCACGCCGCGGGCGATCAATTGCTGATTGAGATCAGCCAACAGTTGCGCGCGCGCCTGCGCGAATCCGATCAGCTTGCGCGTCTTGCCGGCGATGAGTTCGCCATTTTGTTGCGCAACGTGCAACCCGAGAGCGTACAGCAGGCGGCCGAAAATTTCCGTCGGATTCTGGGTGAATATCGTTTTGTTTACGGCGGATGCCAGTATCGGATCAACGGTAGCATCGGTGTGGCGCTGCTCGGGCGCGAAGTCTGTTCGGCCGGCGAGGCGCTGGCGCATGCCGACCTCGCCTGTCATATCGCCAAGGGCAAAGGGCGCAACCAGACCCATCTTTACGAGCCGGAGGCCGATGCCAAGGTTGCCGTGCACCTCGATCTCGGTTGGTCGGCGCGGTTGCAGGAGGCGCTCAAGAACGACGGCTTTGTTTTGCACTTTCAGCCGATCGTGCCGATGGCGCGTCTGCCGCGTCTTGGCGCCGACCCGAGTTCTCTACCGCCGGTAAGCGGCGATTCTTACCACGAGGTTTTGGTGCGTCTCGTAGATCCGCAGGGCGGCATTATTTTTCCGGGTTCGTTTCTGCCGACGGCCGAACGTTTCAACCTCATGCGCCAAATCGACGTATGGGTCATCGGCGCCGCGTTGAAGGGTCTGGCCAAATTACGCGCCGAGGGTCGTAGCGCCGTGACC
>JBGPGJ010000425.1:0-2554 GCA_041483795.1 Sulfurifustaceae bacterium | reverse complement strand
GGGCGAAGCCATCAATGAAGTCGTACTGACTGCGGTGCGCCTCGTCGGCGATCACCACGATGTTGCGCCGGTTCGAAAGCACCGGGTGCCGGTCGCCTTTCTCTTCAGGAAAGAACTTCTGGATGGTGGTGAAGACCACGCCGCCCGCGTCGACTGAGAGTTTCCCGCGCAAGTCAGCGCGGTTGGCCGCCTGCACCGGCGGCTGCCGCAGCAAATCCGCACAACGCGAGAACGTGCCGAATAGTTGATCGTCCAGATCGTTGCGGTCGGTGAGTACGACAATCGTTGGGTTCGCCATCGCCGGCTCGCGGATCACGCGTCCGGCGTAGAAAACCATGGTTAGACTCTTACCCGAGCCCTGCGTGTGCCAGACCACGCCAATGCGTCCGTCGCCTAAATCGCCGCCGTGCTTACGTCCACTCTCGTATCGGCCAATGTCTTTCATCTCGTCCGATAGCGCAGCCCGCAGAGTCTCGGCCACGGCGACACGCACCGCGTGGAACTGATGGTAGCCCGCCATTTTCTTGGCGAGTTTTCCGCTACCCTCATCCTCAAAGACGAGGAAGTTGCCGATCAAATCGAGCAACCGTCGCTTATCGAAGATTCCCTCGATCATTACTTGAAGCTCGGGGACGGTCGCGGGCGCGAGGGTCTCGCCTGCAATAGTGCGCCACGGCTTGAACCACTCGCGTCCGGCCGTGAGCGTGCCCACTCTGGCCTCTACACCGTCGGAGATCACCAGCAGCGCATTAAAGGCAAAAAGCGTGGGCAGTTCCGCTTTATAGGTTTGTAACTGCTGGAAGGCCGACCAAATCGTCGCGTTCTCATCCGCCGCATTTTTCAGTTCCACAACCACCAGCGGCAGACCGTTAATGAACAACACCACGTCCGGCCGGCGTGCGTGTTTGTTCTCGGTAACGCTGAATTGATTAACGACCAGCCAATCGTTGTTGTCGGGCTTATCGAAGTCGATAACGCGCGCCTGGGCTCCGGCAATGCGTCCGTCCGAATGCCGATACTCCACCGTCACACCATCAATGAGCAGACGGTGCACAGCACGGTTGCGCGCCTCAAGCGTCGGCCCTTCGGAACGCATCAACTTGCGAAAGGCGTCTTCGATGGCTTCGGCGGGGAGCTGCGGATTGAGACGTACGAGGGACTGGCGCAGTCGATCTTCTAATACGACTTGTCCGTAGTTCTGTCGCTCGGCGCCAGGCTCGTCCGGTGCGATCGCGGGTCCGTGCTTCACGGAATAGCCAAGACCTTTCAGCCAAGCTAGCGCTGCGTCTTCGACTACGGATTCAGTAAATGAGTCGGTCATGAAAGGAAACGCTTAAATAAGAAAAGCCATGATTCCTTGTTGTTTTCAACACATTCAACCCGTGGTTCGGCTGCGCGCTTAAATAAACGGTCGTCAAGCTACCTTGACGAACGCGGTACCGACCCCCATACTCTGGGCACGCTGTGACTGCGCCGCTACTAGCAGGATCGTGGGAGCAATCCCCGACACGGCGCCTTCCCTTAAGAAGAAAGATTTCGGACTGGGGATTCTCGGTCGGCATCTGGCCTCGGCGGATACGCCGGGGTCTTTTGCTTTCTAGGGGAAACATTTCAACCCCCAGCCCTGCCACTTCCCGCTGTTACTCGTGTAAAACTTCCCCTCCAACAATTCAAATGCCCGGTTCGGCTGACCGGGCCGCAGAATACTCATGCCTACCGGCCGCGCGACCAAATCCGCTAATTGCGATCCCGGCAGATTTGCTTTCTTGTCTGCGAACACGATCTCAAGCGGCAACTTCTCTCCATTGTAGTTCCCTCCATCACACACACGCCGGAATTCCAACTCCAACTCCGCGTCTTCCTTCTTACCGCGCCGTTCGACCATGACATGGGTTTTCTTCTCGCCTACTTCTTGCGATTGCAGGCAGTAGTGAACACGCTCCAATCCAAATCCCAACGCGACGTGATACGGATTATCCGGGTTGGTGTACTTCTGCTTCAGCGCCTCCTTGCGGATCACGGAACAGATCAACGTAAACGGTGCGTCTGCAACAATCTGGGTCAACTCGTCGATGAACGCCGCCTTCCTCTCCTTCGATTTCAGAAACGCGAAATCGCCAACGTCCTTACGAATATCCCGCTCATGCAGGATCACGTTATCGTGCCCGAAGTGTTTGAGCTTGAAGTTTTGAATTGCCGGCACAATCTTCGCCACGTAATCGGTTTTGCGAATCACACAAAACGCGAGCACGAAAACAGGATAATTTGGATCGATGGCGTCCAAGCCATGATCCCCGCTTTCGTCCACGAATACGAGATAGTCAGAGAAAGAATCTGTCACGCCACCGCCTCCAGGTACGGTCGCATCACGCGGTGAACGCGACAGATACCGGCATAGCGATCCAGCTCATCCATGGTGAAGCGGCGCGTGCGCCAAGCCTCACGCAGAGCCTCCAGCGCGACATCGAGCCCAATCTTGTTGCGATACTTGAAGCAGTCGGCCACGGTCTTGGCTACGTTGTAGACACGGACAGTCTGCCCTTCGATGCGATGG
>JBGPGJ010000424.1:0-2560 GCA_041483795.1 Sulfurifustaceae bacterium | reverse complement strand
CTTGCAACACCTTCGCAAGCAGTTCGTAGGAAATCGTTCCGTCGCTCAGGCCTTCGATGACCAGCAGTGCGCGGACGTGGTGCGCGCCGAAGACGGGAAACACAACGCGGCGGCCCCCAGAAACGTCCCTGCTGACGAGCTCCTGGGTGCAAATACAGGAAACCAAGTCAGCATCCTCGCTAACGGGGCGTGGCTCGCCGAATTCCGTGTCGAACAGATCCTTTACCAGAATATTCTGGATATTACTTTCATTGAATTCGGTGTCGCGATTGTCATTGGAGAGGGTAAACAGCCGGACGCGCTGGGCTTGAAAGCTCATGCACAACGTCCCGAGCAGCGCAGTCAGAAGCTCTTGCGAGTCGTGATGGCGCGTGAGATCGACGATCGCGTCGAGATAGCGGCTAAGCTCTCGCGCCGAAGCCGAGATTGTCATCGTATCCCTTGAGGGCACGGGTGCGGTACTGCTTGATGTTAAAGGTTACCACGGTAAAATGCGGTTATGAGTGGTTTCTTTATTCTCTTTTAGCACAACCACAGCGTGCGGGTGTAGTTCAGTGGCAGAACATTAGCTTCCCAAGCTAAGAACGTGGGTTCGATTCCCACTACCCGCTCCACTCCTTCCGCAGGGACGTCTATGAAAAAAATCTTGAAAATCCTGGCCTGGGTAATCGGCCCGGTGTTGGGTCTGCTCCTCGTTACCGTCCTTGCCGTGTCGCTCGTTTTCGATCCGAACAAATACAAAGGCGAAATCGTCCAAGCCGTGAAGACGGCCACCGGCCGAGAACTCACCATCGAAGGCAAGCTTTCGTGGTCGCTCATTCCCTGGCTTGGCGTCAAGACCGAAGGTCTAACATTCGGTAACGCACGCGGCTTCGGGCCGGAACCGTTTGCCAAGGTCGGCGCGGCGGGTGCCTCGGTCGAATTGCTGCCGCTACTGATCGGACACGTGCGCGTGAACACGCTACATATGCGCGACCTTACTATCAATCTCGCGCGCGATGCGAAAGGCCGCACGAATTGGGATGATCTTGTTAGCGGAACGAAGACAGCGCCAACGGAAAAGCCATCCCAACCGGAAAAGCATTCCTCGAGCGCAATACCCGCCGGCGTCGTAATTGGCGGTGTGAACGTGCAACGCGCGGCGGTGAACTTCCGCGACAGCGCTCAAGACGCCGCCTACGCCGTGCGCGATCTGGAGTTGCGCACCGGGCGCATCGCCACCGACGCGCCGATAGACGTGCAGCTCGCATGCACTCTTCAATACGACAAACCGGCAAAACAGGCCAAGCTCGCGCTGCGCACGGCGCTCGCGCTCTCGGACAAATCGGTCGCGCTGCGCAACCTCGAACTCAAGCTCGACGACAGCCGGCTCACGGGCGTATTCGAGATCGCGGATCTGCGAAAAACCGCGCTGCGCTTCGATCTGGCACTCGACAAGATCGATCTCGATCGCTATCTGCCTGCGGCGCCGGCGTCGGGTACGGGTGCGGCGGCGGCGCGAACAACGTCGACGCAACAAACGAATGCCCCAGCCACCGATATTCCCGTCGCCACCCTGCGCACGCTCGACGCGCAGGGAAAACTCCGCATCGGCAGTCTCAAGGCACTCGGCATCCGCATATCGGATGTGCTGGTGCAAATCGCGGCACACAACGGCGTAACGAATCTGGGACCGAACGAGGGCAAACTTTACGGAGGCGTTTGGAGCGGCCGCAGCCAATTCGATGCGCGCGCCGCGAAAGCGCGGTTCAACTTTGGAGACGAACTTAAGAATGTACAACTTGGGCCGCTGCTCAAGGATGCGGGCGTGTTTGACCGTTTCCAAGGCACAGGCGAGATCGCATGGACGCTCGTCAATCAGGGCGCCAACACTCGGGAGCTGCTGCAAAGCCTGACGGGCACAGTCAATGTGGCCGCGCGCGACGGCCGGATCGAAGGTGTGAACTTCGCCAAACTCATCGCGGACGCACGGCGGCTCTACGATCAGGCGCGTGGCAAGGCCGTGGCGGTGGCGACGGCATCGTCCGATGAAACCGCCTTCAAGAGCTTGCACGCGAGCGACAAGATTGAAAACGGCGTGGCGCTCACTGACGATCTCAAACTCGAAGGCCCTGTGGTCCGCGCTGAAGGCGGCGGCACAGCGGACCTCGTGCGCGAGACACTCGACTACCGACTCAACGTTGTCGTCGTCGAAGGCGAAGGCCGCCAAGGCAACGCGTTGCCCGTGCGCATTGGTGGCACGTTCGCCAATCCTTCCTACCGCGTGGAGTTTGGCGAGATCCTCAAACAGAAGGCCGAACAACAGTTGGAAAAGAAACTCAATGAAAAACTCGACCGCCTCTTCCGCAAACGCGAGCCTTAGCCCGCTTCTGTGACAGCGCCGCATCGGAACGATGTCTTCAGCCGCCAACTGCTTTGCTGGTACGACCGCCATGGCCGCAAGACACTGCCGTGGAAGCGCAGTAGGAATCCCTACCGCATCTGGGTGTCGGAAATCATGCTGCAACAGACGCAAGTCACGACGGCCATTCCCTATTTCGAACGCTTCGTGGCGCGCTTT
>JBGPGJ010000423.1:0-2569 GCA_041483795.1 Sulfurifustaceae bacterium | reverse complement strand
TCGTTATACGACCCCGACCCCGTATTCGTCCAGAATCGTATTTGTTCGTATGTAATCTTACCGCGGTGGGCGCGAAGAACTGTCCGATACATACGTGATTTCTCCGCGTGCCGCTTATCCTCTTCGGATCAAACCCGTAATCGGTTTTTCTCGCACAAAAACTCGGGTAGCGCCAAGGCCGCGCGATGAATTGCGGCGTTGTAGTAGCGCGTGGCGAAGCGCTTATCCGCCGCCGGTTCGCGGAAGTTCCTAAGGCTTCCGTCCTTGCACGCCATCGTGGCGCTCCACCAACCGGAGGGATAAGTGCACTGCGGGAAATGCAGAGTCGCAACCTCGCGGAAGCCCGCACGCCGCATCGCCGCTTGCATCGAGCGGATTAGATCGGCATGAAACAGTGGCGACTCGCTCTGCCCGACAAGGATTCCGTTCGAGCCAAGCGCTTTTAAACAGTTGCGGTAAAACTCCTCGGAGAACAATCCCGCCGCCGGCCCCACCGGGTCGGTCGAGTCCACAATGATGACGTCGTAGTTTTTCGGCTCGGCCTTCGCCACCCAGGCAATGCCGTCCTCGAAGTGCAAGCGCGCACGCGAATCTTCGTTGGATGAGCACAATTCGGGAAAAAACCCCTCTGATACGCGCGTGACGCGTTCGTCCAGCTCCACCTGCTCCGCCAATGCCACGGTCTTGTGTTTGAGCACCTCGCGCAACGTGCCACAGTCGCCGCCGCCAATGATGAGTACGCGTCGCGGCGCTGGGTGAGTAAATAGCGCCGGGTGCGACATCATCTCGTGGTATACGAAGTTGTCGCGGTCGGTGACCATCACCAACCCATCCAGCGTCATCAACCGCCCGAAGGTTTCGGTTTCGTAGATCTCGATGTGCTGGTACGGCGATCGTTCGTCGTGCAGCTTTTTCTTGATCTTGAGCGAGATGGCCGAACCTTGTCCGGCCCATTCTTCGGTGTACCAGCTTTTATCGAGCGTCATAAGCCTTTGGCGTCGGTGGCAAGGATGGAGGTGCGAGGGATATTAACAGGAGAGGCGGAGTTTTCGTGAACACACTTAATGTTTGCGGCCAAAGGTGCGGCACAACACGCCGCACCCGTGCAACAGCGCAGATGCACGTTAAGTGCATTTGCGACTACCCCGTCTCACTCGCGCCGCCGAGCGCCGCGCCACGTAAGGCGCGGCTGTGGCGATTCGAAGCCGCATGCATTACGCCAGGGATAGCTAGCACCCTCCTTTAATCGGGAACGCGTATGAGCTTTAGACCCGAAAAGGTTCTTGCACTGTCACCCCGGCTTTCCGATACTTGCGCCCATGTTGGACTGGAATATCCAAAAAGCGCGCGAGCTTTACAACATCGCGTATTGGAGCAACGGCTACTTCGACATCAACGCCCGCGGCCACCTCGTCGCGCGTCCCGATCCGAAGGCGGACCATCCTGGCATCGACCTCTACGAGCTGACTGGGGAATTTGCGGCGCATGATCTGGCGCTGCCGGTGCTGGTGCGTTTCTCCGGCATCTTGCACCACCGCGTACGCGAGCTATGGGACGCGTTCGACACCGCCACGTCGGTGCACCGCTACAAGGGCCGCTACACCGCGGTCTATCCGATCAAGGTCAACCAACAGAAGAGCGTGGTGGACGCGCTGCTCGAGCGCGGCGGCGAGCGCGTCGGCCTCGAGGCCGGCTCCAAGCCCGAACTGCTCGCGGTCCTGGCGCGCTCGCGCGAAAACGCCATCGTCGTCTGTAACGGTTACAAGGATCGCGAGTACATCCGCCTCGCCTTGATCGGTAAAGCGCTCGGGCTGTGTGTGCACATCGTCGTGGAAAAACTTTCCGAGCTGGAGACGGTGCTGGACGAATCGAAGAACCTCGGAATCGAACCGCTGCTCGGCGTGCGAGTGCGCCTCGCGTCCATCGGTGCCGGCAAGTGGCAAAACACCGGCGGCGACAAGTCGAAGTTCGGCCTTACCGCTTCCGAAGCGTTGCGCGCGGTGAGTCGCCTGCGCGAGGTCGGCCAGTTGAAGGCGTTGCAGATGATGCATTTTCACATGGGCTCGCAGATCGCAAACGTGCAGCACATTCAGTCCGGCATGCGCGAAGGCGCGCGTTACTACGCCGAACTGTGCGCCGCCGGCGCAAAGATTCGCGTGGTCAACGTCGGCGGCGGCCTCGGCGTGGACTACGAAGGCACGCGCTCGCGCAGCTTTTGCTCCATGAACTACTCGGTCGCCGAGTACGCCAACAACGTCATGCACGCACTGGCGCAGATCTGCGAAGAGAAAGGCCTGGCGCATCCGGACATCGTTACTGAATCCGGCCGCGCCATGACCGCGCATCACGCGGTGCTCATCACCAACGTCCTCGAGTGCGAGGAAGCGCCGGGCCGCGACTCCGTGCCCGCCGCGCGCACCGAAGAGCACGCCGTGATCCGCGACCTGTGGCAGGCGTACTCGGGCCTGTCGAATCGCTCCGCCATCGAGGCCTACCACGACGCCGCCTACTACTTGTCGCAGGCGCAGGAGCGGTTCACGCTCGGCGTGTTATCGCTCACTGAACGCGC
>JBGPGJ010000422.1:0-2570 GCA_041483795.1 Sulfurifustaceae bacterium | reverse complement strand
GCTCGATCAGGCGATCGCCTTCGGCGGCGGCAAGCTCGTCGAAACTGAAGTGCGCGCCATACTCGGTACCATAGATCAGAATACGATCGATCGTGTGCTGCGTGCGCTCGCGGCAAGCGATGCGCGCGACTTGCTCGCCGCGGTCTCCGACGCCGTGGATCACGGCACCGATGTTGAAGCGCTGCTCGACGAATTGCTGCGAGCACTGCACGAAATTGCGCTCGCCCAGGCCGATGCCGCGCTGGTCGAGGACGAGCAGGTACGTGCCCATGCACGCGCGCTCGGCGCGGAAGATGTGCAGCTTTACTACCAAATCGGCGTGTTCGGTCGGCGCGATCTGCCGTATGCACCCGACCCGCGCAGCGGCGTCGAGATGACGCTGCTGCGCATGCTGGCCTTCCGGCCGGCGGAAGGCCAGACTACGAGAATGCAAAACACGTCAGGTGTTGCACGGCCGACAACGACAAAAGTTGCCGCCACCACACCAAAGCCTCAAACGATTGAAGCGCGCACAACACCCGCCGCCGCGCGTCTGGTAACGCCGCCGCCCGTGGCGGTTACGCCGGTAGCCGCTATCGAAAATTGGAATGAAATGGTGGTGCAGCTCAAAATCTTCGGGTTCGTCCGAGAGATTGCAAACAACACTACGCTCGAATCCTACGCCGACGGCGCTCTGGCACTCGTGCTCGACGAGGCGGGCGGGAAACTGTTGAGCAAGGAGCGTGAGGCGGAACTCAAGCGTGCGCTCGAAGCGCAGCTTGGCCGTTCGATTCGATTATCCATCCGTGTCGGCAATTCTGCGGCGCCGACGCCCGCGAAGGAGCGCATCCGCGTGAGTGACGAACGTCAACAGGCGGCGGTGCGCGCGATTCAGGACGACCCCAACGTGCAAGCGCTGCAAGAGCGCTTCGGCGCACGCGTGAATCCGAACTCCATTCGGCCAAAAGTGTAACGAGAGAACGACATGAAAAGCGGACTTGGCAATATTCTGAAACAGGCGCAAACGATGCAGGAGAACCTACGCAAGGCACAGGAGGAACTGGCAAGAATAGAAGTCACCGGTTCTGCGGGGGGCGGCATGGTGACTGTTGTCATGACTTGTCGCCATGACGTGCGGCGTGTCAGTATCGATCCCGCGCTGCTCCAGGACGACAAGGAGGTGCTTGAGGACTTGATTGCCGCGGCGATGAACGACGCCGTACGCAAGGTCGAGCAGACGGCGCACGAGAAGATGGCCGGGCTCACTGCCGGGCTCGGTCTTCCCGGCGGTCTCAGCCTGCCCTTTTAGTGTACAAACTAGAGGATCTCCAAATAATTTCGAAAATACTATCTCTCACCGCAAAGGCGAAGCGGAGATTTCGCCGATGCACTTAACGTGCATCGGCGCCGCTGAGCGCTCGCACACGGAAGTGCGGGCTGTGGCAACTTGAAGCCATATTTGCGATGCCAAGGATGGCATGTAGGCTCTGCGCCTTTGCGGTGAATAATCGTTAAATCAGAGGTTTCCCAGCGTATGAACGAGACCTTATGAACGACAATGGCGTCCTCGACGCGCTCAAACAGGCGTTGCGCCGGCTTCCGGGTGTGGGTCCGAAAAGCGCGCAGCGCATGGCGTTTCATCTGCTCGAACGCGACCGCGAGGGTGCGCGTCAGATTGCCGAGGCGCTCACGAATGCACTCGATCGCATTAGGCACTGCCAGCGTTGCAATAACCTGAGCGAGTCCGAGGTGTGCGTAATCTGTAGCTCGTCCAAACGCGATCGCTCGCTGCTATGTATCGTCGAATCTCCCGCCGATCTCGTTTCGCTTGAACAGTCGGGCGTGTATCAGGGGCTCTATTTCGTGCTGATGGGGCGATTGTCGCCGCTCGACGGCATCGGCCCGGAAGAGATCGGTGTTGCGCGCATCGAGAAACTGCTTGCCGAAGGCACCATCAAGGAGGTCGTGCTGGCAACCAATCTCACCGTCGAAGGCGAGACCACGGCGCACTATCTTTCCGGCCTGGTTCGCGCGCGCGGAGTGCGCGCCACGCGTATCGCCTACGGTGTGCCGATCGGCGGCGAGCTCGAATACACGGACCGCAACACGCTCGCACACGCGCTCGCCGGTCGTCGCGACGCCTGATCGTTTAACCCCAATCGGTGTACCGACCGTTCATAGTCATGGACAAGACGGAAGCGGACGAGACATTGATGTTGCGCTATCAAGCCGGCGATGTAAGTGCATTCGAGCTCCTTTTCGTTCGACACAAAGGCGGGCTCTATCGCTACTTCCTGCGTCAGTGTCGTGTGGCGGCGGTAGCGGAGGAACTCTATCAGGACGTGTGGCTGAATTTGATTCGCGCGCGCGATCGCTACGAGACGCGGGCGAAGTTTTCGACCTATCTCTATCGGCTGGCGCACAATCGTCTGGTGGATTACTACCGTCGTCAGGCGTCGGGAATGCCGATTTCCTACGACGACGATCCCGAGGATGCGCCGTTGATTGAACGCATTGCGGATAGCCCGGAGCGCGAGCCGGACAACGAACTCGAGGCGCGACGCCGCGCGCAACGGTTGCAGCAATTGATT
>JBGPGJ010000421.1:0-2573 GCA_041483795.1 Sulfurifustaceae bacterium | reverse complement strand
TCATGCAACCGGACGCGGTCGCTGTCATAGGCGCGTCTTCGGAAGACGGTAAAATCGGAAATTCGGTGATGAAAAATCTCATCAATGGCGGCTACCAGGGTGCAATCTATCCAATCAATCCCAAGGCCGATGAGATACTGGGCAAAAAATGCTACAAGAGCGTCAAGGACATTCCAGGGCAAGTGGATATTGCTGTATTTGCAATTCCGGCGAAATTCGTTGCCCAGGCCCTGGTTGAAGTCGGCGAGAAAAAGATCCCGGGTGCGATTCTTATCCCGTCCGGCTTTGCCGAGATCGGCGAGGTGGAGTTGCAAAAGGAAGTGGTCGCGGTTGCGCGCAAATACAACGTTCGTCTTATGGGGCCCAATATTTACGGCTTTTACTACACGCATAAGAACTTATGCGCGACCTTCTGCACCCCCTATGACGTCAAGGGCCAAGTGGCGCTGTCGTCTCAGAGCGGTGGCGTGGGCATGGCAATTATCGGTTTCAGCCGCTCGGCCAAGATGGGTGTATCCGCGATCGTGGGGTTGGGAAATAAATCGGACATCGACGAGGACGATTTGCTTACCTTCTTCGAGCAGGATCCCAACACGCAGGCGATCGCCATGCATGCGGAGGACCTGAAAGATGGCCGCTCCTTTGCCGAGGTCGCGAAGCGGGTATCGAAAAAGAAGCCCGTGATAATGTTAAAGGCGGGACGCACGTCCATGGGTGCCCGCGCCGCCAGTTCTCACACCGGTGCGATGGCGGGTAACGACAAGGTCTACGATGACATTCTGCGACAAAGCGGGGTGATTCGCGCTTACACCATGCGCGACATGCTGGAGTTTGCGCGCTGCCTTCCGATTCTTCCAACGCCGAAGGGAGAAAACGTCATCATTATCACCGGTGCCGGCGGATCGGGCGTATTACTTTCCGACGCTTGCGTGGACAACGGATTGCAGCTGATGAAGATGCCGAAGGACCTGGACGAAGCCTTCAAGAAATTCATCCCGCCATTCGGCGCCTCCGGTAATCCGGTCGATATCACCGGCGGCGAACCGCCGAGTACCTATAAAAACACCATCAGGCTCGGTCTCGAGGATGAACGCATTCATTCGTTGATTCTCGGCTACTGGCACACGATCGTTACCCCGCCTATGGTGTTTGCGCAGCTACTCGCCGAGGTCGTCGAGGAATGCAGGCAAAAGGGTATTAACAAACCGGTTGTTGCTTCGCTCGTCGGTGACGTGCAAGTGGAAGAAGCCTGCGCCTATCTTTTCGATCGCAAGATCGTCGCCTATCCCTATACGACTGAAATTCCGGTCGCCGTGTTAGGCGCGAAATACCGCTGGGCTCGCAACGCCGGTCTGCTGTAAACCGATCGAACGCCGGGTCCGGGCCGGGGGTCGGCGTTTTTATTGTCGATCTGGGGTATGCACTGCCGGTTCTTACACTCGGCACAATCGTTACTTCGGCGTACAGTAGCCTAAGGCCACGCAGCTATCGGATGGGTCATGACGACGACCGGCACCAATCAGCAACGGACCGCGATGTTGCCGAACGGCGTATTCGCCGCGGCGCTGACACCGCTGCGCGATGATCTGAGCATCGATCACGACGCGTTCGCCGATCACTGCCGTTGGTTGCTCGCCAATGGCTGCGACGGAGTAGCGCCGATGGGCACCACCGGCGAGGCCAACTCTTTCAGCGTCGTCGAGCGCATCGAGGCGCTGGATCGCCTGATCGCCGCCGGTCTTCCGCCACATCGGCTCTTGGTCGGGACCGGCTGCTGCGCAATTCCGGATACGGTTGCGCTTACGCGCCATGCGGTGACTCACGGCGTCGGCGGCGTTCTTATGTTGCCGCCGTTCTACTACAAGAACGTGAGCGACGACGGATTGTACGGCGCCTTCGATCAAGTGATCCAGCGCGTTAACGACGCCCGTTTCAAACTCTATCTTTACCATTTCCCGCAGATGAGCGGCGTGCCGTTGAGTCACGCGCTCATCGGCCGACTGCTCAGGAACTATCCTGCCACCGTTGTCGGCATGAAAGATTCAAGTGGTGATTGGAACAACATGAAGACGCTCTGCGGGACGTTCCCGGGTTTTCGTACCTACGCCGGAAGCGAGAAGTTTCTGCTTCCGATCCTTCGCGCTGGCGGCCCCGGCTGCATCTCGGCCACGACCAACGTTACTTGCCAACTCGCCGGCCAGGTGTATACAAAGTGCGCTTCGAGCGATGCTGAAGCACTGCAACAGCGCCTAACAACGGCGCGCGATGCCATCGAGAAATATCCTGCAATCTCGGCGCTCAAGCGCATGACGGCCGAACGCACGGGGCGTGCAGCATGGCTCAATCTGCGCCCGCCGCACGTACCATTGAGCACGGACCGCGCGGCCGCACTTATGGTCGATTTGAAGAACGCGGGCTACCCGTTCCCTTAGCAATCGGCTTTCAGCAAACGTCGCGCAGCCGCCGATTCCCGTTCGCACGGGATTGGTAAGCAAGTCAGTGTTCGCGCGTGTCGCGAAAATGGATGTCTGGCCAGCGCTCCATGATCAGATTCAAATTAATCACGGACGGCG
>JBGPGJ010000420.1:0-2580 GCA_041483795.1 Sulfurifustaceae bacterium | reverse complement strand
CGTCGTCGAAGTCGCCACCGGCTTTGGCCGGGCTAGGGGTCTTCGAGCCGCCCGCGGACGTATTCATGGCGGCGGGTTCTTCCTGCGCAAAATCGGCCGCCGGCGCGCCGCGCCCTTCGCGCGACCCGAGCATCTGCATGTCATTGGCGACGATTTCGGTCGTGTAACGGTCCTTGCCATCCTTGTCCTGCCACTTGCGCGTTTGCAGTCGTCCCTCGACGTAGATCTGGCTGCCCTTCTTCAGGTACTCGCCTGCGATCTCGGCCAATCTGCCGAAGAACACCAGGCGGTGCCACTCGGTTCGTTCCTGTTTTTCGCCGGTAGTCTTGTCCTTCCACGATTCGGAGGTGGCGATGGTAGCGTTCGCCACCGCCTGACCGTTGGGCGAATAACGCACCTCGGGATCGCGACCGAGGTTACCGACGAGGATGACTTTATTGACGCCACGTGCCATGGGATTCTCCTTCGGGTTCATCACGGAGCATAAAAGTTGGATTCTCCGTGAACAGGGCGGCCATCCTACACGGCTACGTGGAAACCGACAACGCGGCGCACGAATATCCCGCCCTTCATTGCGTTACAGCAAATTCTTAAAGCGGCCTTAGCAGGTTGCTGAAATACTCGCTTTTCGGCAACCTGCGGTGCGGTTGAGGGACCGACCGCCATTTTCCAAACACGCACGTGTGTGGAAAATGGAGCGAGCCGCGGACATGTGCCGCGGCGAAGCGAGTTGAAAAAGGCCCCATGGATGGCCTTTTTCAACAGACTTTTAGCCGGATGGCAGACAACGACGCAACGCTTGCTCATCAAGCGCGGCCGCATCCACCTTGAGATAAACCACCCCCTCATCGGCCAGCACGACTGCTTCCGCCAGCCCCGCGACGGTCAATAATTCGCGCGCCAAGCGTTTGGCCTCGACCGCCGAGCATTTGCCGATGTGAATGGTGCGCGTGGAAAGAAACTTAATGGGCGACATGGTCAGCACCGCCACAAGCCACAGCGCAAGCCCCACCGCAGCGAATGCAAATACGCCCACCGCACCTGCCTGGGCGTAGATAACACCGCCGCCCGCGCCACCGGCGAACGCGCCGAGGAACTGTGACGTGCTGTAGACACCGATCGCCGCACCTTTGGCATGCGCGGGCGCTACGCGTGAGATAAGCGAGGGCAACAGCGCCTCAAGCACATTGAAACCACTAAAGAACACCCACAGGCCCGCGATCAACCATAGAGATGAAGCATGTCCCCATATCAACATCGCTTCGGCCGCCAGTAAAACTACGACCCCACCCGCCAGCACACTGCGCAACCGATCCGGGCGGTTTCCGATCGCCAGGAACGGCACCATTGTCACCACCCCGGCGATCATCACCGGCAGATACAGCTTCCAGTGCTCGTTGGCCGGCAACTCGAGACGATCCACAATCAGGTGCGGCAGGACGAGAAACATCGCCGTCACCGCCATGTGCAGGCAAAAGATGCCGATATCGAGCCGAGCGAGCTGCGGATCGCGCAACAGGCGCGCGAATTGCGCCGGTGCATCGTCAAAATCGCGCACACTACGCGTAGGGTTCGGTACCCCAGCCACTAGCACGAGGATAGCCAGGAGTGCCGCCACCGACGTGAGCCAGAAGATCCCCGGCACGCCGATCCAACCGTTCAGCACCGGTCCCAGCACAATCGAAAACAGCATGGATCCGCCAATGGCGACGCCGATGACAGCCATGGCCTTGGTGCGCTGCTCCTCGCGCGTCAGATCCGCCACCAGCGCCATCACCACGGCCGGAATCGCACCTGCGCCTTGCAGGGCGCGCCCGAGCACCACGCCCCAAATCGAAGACGACAGCGCCGCCACCACCGACCCGGCTGCAAAAATCACTAGCCCGGCGACGATAACGGGCTTACGCCCGAAACGATCCGAGGCCGTCCCAAAGGGGATTTGCAGGAGCGCTTGGGTCAGGCCATAGGCGCCGAGTGCGAGCCCGATCAGCTCCGGCGTTTGGCCGGATAGCCCCTGCGCGTAAAGCGCAAATACCGGAAAAATCAGGAACAGGCCGGCCATGCGCAGCGCGTAGATCGCCGCCAGCAGCCCTACGGAACGGCGCTCGGGCGCCGTCATCGGTTCGGTATGTGATCTGGAAATTCGCGGCACGTTGAGCTGGTTTTGTCGCCGACGCCTACCCAAAAGAGTGTCGCGGCTTTGCCGCGGGAGCCACGGCGGCCGTATAGTAGCAGGTTCGCCTTTTACCGGAAAACACCAGACATCTATGGACCAAATTCGTATCCGCGGCGCACGCACCCACAACCTGAAAAATATAGATGTGGATTTGCCGCGCGGGCGGCTCATCGTCATCACCGGTCTGTCGGGGTCGGGAAAATCCTCGCTTGCGTTCGACACGCTCTACGCCGAGGGCCAGCGCCGCTACGTCGAGTCGCTGTCGGCGTATGCGCGCCAGTTCCTCGCACTCATGGAAAAACCCGACGTGGACCTGATCGAGGGCCTTTCGCCCGCCATCGCCATCGAACAAAAATCGGCCTCGCACAATCCGCGCTCGACCGTCGGCACCGTCACCGAGATCT
>JBGPGJ010000419.1:0-2589 GCA_041483795.1 Sulfurifustaceae bacterium | reverse complement strand
TCCATGGCACGCATACATACAGAATCTCACCGAGCGCATCGAATTGGCTGGCTTCGGGCCGCTGTGCTTGGCGCAAACGACGGAACGATTTCGGTGTCGAGCCTCGTTGTCGGTGTGGCTGCCGCAGGCTCGACACAAAGCAACATTCTGCTTACCGGTGTTGCGGGGCTGGTAGCCGGCGCGATGTCGATGGCGGCCGGAGAATACGTGTCGGTTCAGTCGCAAGCCGACACGGAGAATGCCGACCTCGCCAGAGAAAAGCACGAGCTCGAAACAGAGCCCGAGCGCGAGTTGGCGGAATTGACCGCGATCTACATACGCAGGGGCCTTGATAAACCGCTAGCGCGGCGCGTGGCGGAAAAGCTGATGTCGACTGACGCTCTCGCGGCGCACGCCCGCGACGAGCTTGGCATCACGGAGACGCTGCGAGCACGCCCGGTTCAGGCGGCTCTTGCTTCAGCCGGATCTTTCGCAGTCGGTGCCATCGTTCCTATTGCAACGGCATCGCTCGCGCCAGCCGCTTGGATTGGCGAGATATCGGCGGCCACCGCGATCGTTACGCTGATTGTTCTCGGCGCCACGGCAGCCTATGCCGGCGGCGCATCGGTTTTGAAAGGAGCGATACGAGTCGCATTCTGGGGCGCGCTCGCAATGGGCCTTACCGCTGGTGTCGGTAAGCTGATTGGCGCTGTCCTTTAGTTGGGGTTGAATAAATCTGTCCCATTTTTTAAATAGCGGCGGAGCAGGATGGCGGGGGAAGACGGGGGAGTGTCAATGAAGAATCAACAAGCGGTCGAGCAAGGAGGCGGTGAAGTGCTTCAACCCGAACACGTCATCGGCCCGTATGGCTTCCGCGCCATCATCCTCGACTCCGAAGGCAACGACATTGCCTTGCATTCACCGTCGGCTCGTTCATTATTGGGAGCACTCGGGAGCAAGGAATGTTTCATTGCAAGACCTGACCCAAATCCCGCGTGCCAAATCCCGCGTGACCCCAAATCCCGCAAATCCCTTCGAAGGCGGGTTCGCCAAGTGCAACAAAAGATTATTCCCCCAGCAATTCCGCCACGGGATACAGTTGCTCCACCTGCTGCGATACCACCTTAATGATGACGATGATGGGAATGCTGAGCAGCATGCCCCATACGCCCCAGAGCCAGCCCCAGAACAGCAGCGAGATGAAAACACCCGCGGTGTTCATCTTTGCGATGCGTCCGGTCATCCAGGTGGTGACGAAGGTGCCGATGACGGTGGCGATCAACAGCGACGCGCCGGCGACCAGCAGCGCGGTGGAAAACGAATCGAATTGAATGAACGCCGCCATGCCCGTCACGCCGGCCGCGACGGCGGGACCGAGGTACGGAATAAGGTGAAGTACACCGGCCGCGACCGCCCAGGCGCCGGCGTTGTCGAGACCGATCAGACGAAACGCCAACCAGTTGAGCAAGCCCACCATGATGTTCGTGGTGAGCAGCATGAACATGTAGCGCTGAATGGATTGGTTGATGTCGTCGAGAATGACTATCGTGATTTTCTTTTTCGACAGCGACGGTCCGACAATGCGCACGAGTTTGCGCTTGAAGGTGTCACCGGCAAGCAGCAAAAAGAACACTAGAAAAATCACCGTCACCACCTGGCCGAGAAAGCCGAGGGCCCCCACCGAGCCTGCCCAGAGATAACCGCCCAGCTTAGACGAGGGCTGCTCGACCACGATCTGTATCGGTTGGGCGGGCGCCGTTACAGGGGTGTTGGGGTTGGCATCGGCTTCGCCGCTGGCTTCGGCGTCTGGATTCGGCGGCGGAGGCGGAGGAGGTGGCGGCGTTATAGTAGTTACAGGAGCTGCAGGTTTAGTGGCGTTCTCGAGCGCGCGTGCGGCGCTCCGCACCTTTTGCATCGTGCGGTCCTGGCTTTGGCGTAGATTCGCGAGCGCGGCGGAGAGTTTGCTACTCGCGGACGGCAGCTGATTAATAATGGTTTGAATCTGTCCGCCCAGCGAATACGCGCCGAACACCAGGGCGCAGAGAACGCTCACCATCACCACCGTCGTGGCAAGGACGCGTGGGAATTTCACCCACTGCAGCGCATTGACGAGCGGATTGAGCGTGTAAGCGATCAGTATTCCGACCAATAGCGATACAAAAAAAGTTTGCGCCCAGTCGAGTATCCAGACCATGGCGACCGTCGCGAGAATGACTATCCCGACGCCGCGTGCTTCCACCGGCACATGCAGCAACGGGTGGCCGCCGGGTGCTGCAGGTGTCTCGGCGGTGAGCGATTCGGGTTGTGGCGTATTCGGCGAAGAGGGATTCATGGAGAGATTGGATCATTTCCGCCGCAAAAATAATAGCCGTTGCCGACGCAGCGGCTCTAAACCGCGCAACGGCCGGGCCTTGCTACATCGCCGTAGTAATTGCGGCATAATAACAACCAGCTTGATTCTTTTCCGCTCTCGCAGCATTGACTGAGGAAATCTCGATGAAAACCACTGCGCCGCCCAATGCCTCCGCCCCCTCGGATCAGGCCACCCCCGCCGGCGCCGCCTTGAACAAGGCAGCGCAGGATGCGCGTGAGATCGTCGATAGAGTAGCC
>JBGPGJ010000418.1:0-2594 GCA_041483795.1 Sulfurifustaceae bacterium | reverse complement strand
TCTACCATCGTGCCTTCGTCCACGTAGGCGCCAATGTTCACGAACGAGGGCATGAGCACCACGTTCGGCGCGATGTAGGCCCCACGGCGCACCGCGGCCGGCGGCACCACGCGAAAGCCGCCTTTACGGAAGTCGGCTGGCCTGTATTTGCCGAACTTGGTCGAAACCTTGTCCCAGTAATTCGTTTCGGCGCCGCGCATCAAACCGTTGTCGTAAATGCGAAACGAGAGTAACGCGGCCTTCTTCAGCCACTCGTTCACGACCCAGCGGCCGTCACGCTTCTCGGCCACGCGCGCCTTACCGGTATCGAGCATGGTGAGGGCCTTCTCTACCGCTGTCTTCACCTTGGCGGGGACTTTCTTGGGCGAAAGGCTGGCGCGATTCTCGAAGGCGTCATTAATAACTTTTTCTAGGTCTGTCATAGGGTTCTTCATGATTCTTTATAGCGATTCTACATAATTCCGGATGCGTTGTGCCGCTTCCACGCACTCGGCAAGTGACGGCACCAAGGCGATACGCACCCGGTTGGCACCGGGATTCACCCCCCGTGCCTCGCGCGACAGATAACTGCCCGGCAGCACTAGCACGTTCTCGCGCGCATACAGCTCGCGGGCGAAGGTTTGGTCGTCCTGCGGCAGACGCGGCCAGAGGTAGAAGCTCGCCTGTGGTTTTTTTACGTCCAGCACCGGGGAAAGGATCCCCAATACCGCCTCGAACTTGGCCCGGTACTGATCACGGTTGGCACGCACGTGCGCTTCGTCGTTCCAGGCGGCGATGCTGGCCATCTGGGTCGGCGGCGGCAGGGCGCTACCGTGATAAGTCCGGTATAGGTGGTACTGCTCCATCAACGCGGCGTCGCCGGCGATGAAGCCGGAGCGCAACCCAGGCAGGTTCGAGCGCTTGGAAAGCGAGTGGAACGCCAGGCAGTTCTTGTAGTCGGTAATGCCAAGCTCATGCGCGGCGCCGAGCAACCCCGGCGGCGGTGCCGACTCGTCGAAGTACAGCTCGCTGTAGCATTCGTCCGAGGCGATCACGAAGCCGTATTGCTGCGAGAGCACGATGATTTCCTCGAAATCGTCGTCGCTGAACATCGCCCCGGTCGGATTACCGGGCGAGCACAGGTATACGAGCTGCGTCTGCCGCCACGCCTCGCGCGGCACGCTCTCGAAGTCCATGCGGTAGCCGTTGTCCTCGACCGTGTTGAGGAAGTACGGTTGCGCACCGGCGAGCAGCGCCGCGCCTTCGTAGATCTGATAAAACGGATTGGGGATCATGACCACCGGCGCCGGACCGTCTTTGCGGTCCACGACCGTCTGCGCGATCGAGAACAGGGCCTCGCGCGTACCGGCGGCAGGCAATACCTGCCGTTCGGCATCGAGCGGCTGTTTCGTCAACCCAAAGCGGCGCGTGGCCCAAGCGGCCATCGCCCGTCGCAGCTCAACCGAACCCTGCGTGGCGGGGTAGTTCGAAAGCCCGGCCAGATTCGCGCTCAACGCTTCCAAAACGAAACCCGGTGCGGCATGCTGCGGCTCGCCGATGGAAAGCCGTATCGGTTTCCTGTCCTTCGGTGGCGTGACGCCCTCGATCAGCTTCGCGAGCTTCTGGAAGGGGTAGGGTTGCAGGCTCGCGAGCCGCGAATTCATTCGGAATTATTCCCAAAAATACTATTTCTCAACGCAAAGACGCAAAGGACGGCCGCTCCCGCATGCAGCCCAGGGTGCAACAAAACTGATTGCACCCGTTCGCCGGCGCGAACACATGTTAAATGTGTTCGCGACTGTCCCGGCTCACCCATGCGCCCGCGGCATTAGCTCATACCTGTACAGCACAATGAAAAGCACAAGAATCTTTGGCAGAAAAAACCTTTGCGCTCTTTGCGCCTTTGCGGTGAACATTCATTTTTAGATAGCGAAATTATAACGGCAGGCACCCGTGTCCTCCAACGATTCCCGTAGTTTGTATCCCGTTTTCGCCATGCTCCTCGGCGCCAGCATGTGGGGCGTCATTTGGTACCCCATGCGCCTGCTCGAGGCCGGTGGCCTCGGCGGTTTGTGGCTGACGCTTACGCTCTACACTGCCGCGTTTCTCGTGAGCCTGCCGCGCACGGCGGCATCGGTGCGCGAGTTCGCCCGCAGCCCGTTCGCGATTGCGCTGCTGATTTTCTCCGCCGGTTGGACCAACGTCGCCTTCGTCGAGGCCGTGCTCGGCGGCAACATCGTGCGCGTGTTGTTGCTGTTCTACCTCGCGCCGCTGTGGGCGACGCTGATGGCCTGGCTGTTTTTGCGCGAGCGCATTTCACGCTTGGGGTTGGCGAGTCTCGCGCTCGCCATGCTCGGCGCGCTCACCATGCTGTGGCGGCCGGAGCTCGGCGTGCCGTGGCCGCAAGGTCGAGTGGACTGGTTGGCGCTCAGCGCCGGTTTTGCCTTCGCGTTGTCCACTGTGGCGACGCGCAAGATGCAAGAAGTCTCTGTAGCCGCGAAGGTGTTGTGCGTGTGGATCGGGGTGGCGGTCATTGCACTGGCGATGATTGGGTTTCTATCTGTTCCGATGCCGCAGCCGTCACTCTCCGTTTTTGGCGGCGCCGTCGCGCTCGG
>JBGPGJ010000417.1:0-2597 GCA_041483795.1 Sulfurifustaceae bacterium | reverse complement strand
TCGGCGAGCGCCTCGCGGTTGCGGGTTTTGAGCGATTCCAGCTCGTGCGTCTGGACCTCAATCTGGCCGCGTAGCTCACGTAACTCGTTGCGCAGTTGTTCGTTCTCAAGTGTGAGATCCGCCAGCATTTTGCGCAGCGCCGCGGTCTCCCCCACCGCCGGCACAGCCGCACGGGTGCCCGTTGTAGGAAACGACTGATCCACGACGGGCGCCGCACCCAAAACAGCGACGGGAGCGACGAACGCGGCGATGAGAGTAAACCAACGCGGCATCGAATTTATTTGGTCAACTCGACGCGGCGGTTCTTACGCCAAGCGGATTCATCGTGCCCCGGGTCCACCGGTTTCTCTTCACCGTAGGACACGGTTTTAAGTTGTCCGCCCGGTACACCGAATGCTTTCATGAGTTTTTCCACCGCTTGGGCACGGCGCTCGCCGAGCGCAAGATTGTACTCGCGCGTGCCGCGCTCGTCGCAATGCCCGGCGAGCGACATTTTCGCGTTGGGAGTATTCAAAAGATAGGCCGCGTGCGCCTCGATGACGGCGCGCGACTGCTCGTCAATGGCACTGCTGTCGAACGCGAAGTAGACAGTGGTCTGCGACAGCAACTGCTGCTGCTTCTCCATCTCCAACTCCTTGGCGCTCTTGGTCCCGGCAGCCGGAGCAGTCTGGGCGGACGCGCCGGACTTGTCCTCGGCCGGCGGCGCTTCGGCCGTTTTGGTCGCGCAAGCGGCGAGCACACTCATCAACGCTACCACTGCGCCATGTCGAATCTGCTTATTCATTGACTCACTCCTTTTAGTGTTGAAGTTCACGATTATAAGGCGACCACGCCGGTTCGCGTACGTCACCCGATTCAAAACGGTAAAGCTGGCGCACACGCCCGTCGGCCGATACCGACGCGAGCACGCCTCGACCGCGCACTTCCGTCGCATAAAGGATCATGCGCCCGTTCGGTGCAAACGTCGGCGACTCGTCGAGCGGCGTATCCGTCAATACCTGGAGCGCGCCGTTATCGAGCCGCAGGGTGGCGATATGATACCTGCCCCGGTCCCCGCTCACGAGCGCGAGTGTCTTACCGTCGGGTGCGTACGAGGCGCGGGCATTGTAATCGCCCTCGAAAGTCAACCGCTCGGCCGGGCCGCCCTCGGCTGACATACGGTAAATCTGCGGACGAGCGGAACGGTCGGAAGTAAAAATAATGAAACGGCCGTCCGGCGACCAGGCGGGCTCGGTGTCGATCGCGGGATCCTTGGTCAGCCGCTTGAGTTCCCGCGTCGCCAAATTGAACACGTAGATTTCCGGATTGCCGTCGCGCGACAACGTAAGCGCCAGACGCTTGCCGTTGGGCGCAAACGCCGGTGCGCTATTGATACCGGAAAATTCCGCGATCACCTCACGGCGGCCGTCGCTCACCGTTTGCAGATACACTTTCGCCCGTTTGTCCTCGAAGGATACATAAGAAAGCCGCTGTCCGTCCGGCGACCACGCGGGCGAAATCAATGGTTCCGTTGAATTCATTATCGTTTGAGGATTGTAGCCGTCGGAATCGGCAATTTGTAGTTTGTATGCGGCTGCGCCTACCTGATTCTTTTCCTTGGTGATATAGGCGATACGGGTGTTAAACGCGCCCCGCTCGCCGGTCAGCTTCTCATATATAAGGTCGGCGATCTGGTGCCCGACCGTGCGCAGCAACTCGGGGGCAATGACGTAGCGGTAACCGGTGAGTTGGGTCTGCTTGAACACATCGTACAGGCGAAACTGGACCTGGTACTTGCCAGTCGGCAGAAATTTCACGCTGCCGAGCACGAGCCCATCGAGCTTGAGCGCGCGCCAGCCCTCAAACATGATCTCGGTATCGTCACGGGGCGTGGCGGGAAGTTCCTTGCGCGGGGCGACTTTGAACAGTCCGCTACGCGCGAGGTCGGCCTCAATGATATCCGACACCACCTGCGGCGCTTGGCCCGGCCCCTCGAACGCGAACGGCACCACGGCGACGGGAATTCCGGTATCCACTCCCTGGGTGATCTCGATCGTAAGTATCGCGCGCGCCGGCGTCGACAGCAGCGTGCTGAACGCAATCAACGCGGCGAGCAGATACGTCCGCACCGCATGGGCACTCCCAATAAATAAGTGATACACCTGACCTCTCACGCCTCGCTCCTTAACGATCATTCTTCGGGTCGGAAGACAAATTCAATCTCGCGGAAGCGCTCGAACAATTCCGCATCCTCCGGCAGCGGCAGCGGCGCGGCCTTGTAGACCGCGCTTTCGACCGATCGATCGAACACGGCATCGCCCGACGAACTCACCACCTTCGCTTCCAGCACCTCGCCGCCCGGTACCAGCCGCACGCGCACCGTGCATTGCAACCCTGGGCGGCTCGCCGCCGGGCGAACCCACTGGCGCGAGACCTTCTGGCGGATCGCCGCCTTGTATTTATCGGCCTCGGGCGCCATGCGCGTGGCGCGGGCGGCGGCGCGATTTTTTTCCTCCTCGGCCAGCTGTGCGCGCAACTCCTGTTCCGTCTGTTGCTGGCGTTGCTTTTGTTCCTTCCTGCGCTCGGCCTCGCGCTGCTTTTTTTCCGCTTCCGCCGCC
>JBGPGJ010000416.1:0-2609 GCA_041483795.1 Sulfurifustaceae bacterium | reverse complement strand
GTTGTAACGAATAAGATGCGGCGACGTATACGCGCCGACGCGGTAACCGGCCTCGCGCAGGCAGGTTTCGATCATGGCCACGGTCGACCCCTTACCGTTGGTGCCGGCGACGGCGATGGCGGTGAACGGCGGGCGGCGCAGATCCATCGCCTCAAGTACCATGTAGACGCGCTCAAGGCCGAGCTCGATGTCATGCGGGTGGATCGACTCGATCCACGCCAGCCACTCGGGAAGGCTACGGTGTATCAGAGGAGATTCAAACAGAGCCGGTGTAATTTGATTCGGCCTCGAGCTGTGCGGCTCGCGATCGCGCGCCGGGCTCGCGCATGAGCATTGCGAGGAGCGCGGCAATGCGGCTGCGCATCTCGCGCCGATCCATGATGATATCGATGGCGCCGTGCTCGAACAAGAATTCGGAACGCTGGAAACCTTCGGGCAATTTCTGGCGCACCGTCTGCTCGATCACGCGCGGACCGGCAAAACCGATGAGAGCCTTGGGCTCGGCAATGATGACGTCACCGAGCATGGCCAGACTCGCGGAGACGCCGCCCATGGTCGGATCGGTCAACACGGATATATAAGGAATGCCGCGTTCTGAAAGTTGCGCGACGGCGGCGGAAGTCTTCGCCATTTGCAGCAGCGAGAACAGCGATTCCTGCATGCGCGCACCGCCGCTGGCGCTGAAACACACGAGCGGCACGTTTTGGTGCATGCAAGCGTTGGCCGCGCGCGCGAAGCGCTCGCCCACAACCGATCCCATCGAACCGCCGAGGAAATTGAACTCAAATGCGGCTACGACACAGGGCAAACCCAGCACCGCGCCCTGCAAGACCACGAGCGCGTCTCGTTCGCCCGTGGCCTGCTGCGCTTCGGCAAGACGATCGCGGTATTTCTTGGTGTCCTTGAACTTGAGTGGGTCCACGGGGGCGAGGTTTTCGCCGATCTCAACGCGCGGCTCCGGATCGAGGAACAGATCCAGGCGCCGGCGCGCGCCGATGCGCATGTGGTGATTGCACTTGGGGCAGACGTTGCAATTGCTATCGATCTCGGCGCCGTAAAGCACCGCGCCGCAGGCGCCGCACTTGCGCCACAATCCTTCCGGGATGCTGGCGCGCTTTGGACCCTCGTTCTTGACCTTCGGGGGAAGCAGTTTATCGAACCAGTTCATCGGCTCGCTCCGGAAATTTGGCTCTTGTTTTCTACGGCGTCCATCGCGGCACGTAGGCTCGCAACGAACGCCGGCACGTCGACCAGCAGGCGCTCGGGCTGCGCTGCCCGTTCTTCCATACGCTTGACGATCGCACTGCCCACAATCACCGCGTCGGCGAAGCGCGCCACCTGTGCCGCCGTTTCGGGACTATGGATACCGAACCCCACCCCCACCGGCAACCGGGTGTGGCGACGGATCTCTTTCAGTTTATCGGCGATCTCGGCCACATCAAGGTGCGCCGCGCCGGTCACCCCACGCAAGGATACATAATAGATAAAACCGCTGGCGGCGGCTGCAATACGCTCGATGCGGCTGCGCGGGCTCGTCGGCGCAAGCAGGAAAATCGCGTCCAGCCCCTGTTTTTTGAGCGCCTGGGTCAATCCCTCGGCCTCCTCCGGCGGCAGATCCACGGTGAGCACCCCGTCGGCGCCAGCCGCGGCCGCGCGCTCGGCGAAGCGCTCGTAGCCCATGACCTCGATCGGATTCAGATAGCCCATGAGCACGACCGGCGTGGTTTGATCCTGCGTACGGAACTCGCGCAACATATCGAGAACCTGGCGCAGGCTCACCTTATGTTTGAGCGCGCGCTCGGTCGCGCGCTGGATTACCGGCCCGTCGGCCATCGGATCGGAGAACGGCACGCCGAGTTCGATCGCGTCCGCGCCCGCACGCACGAGCGCGTGCATCAGTGGCACGGTCACGCGCGGCTCGGGGTCGCCGGCCGCAATATAAGGGATAAGTGCGCACCGATGCCGGCGATTCAGTTGCACGAAGCATTCGGTAAGGCGCGACATCAGCCTGTGCCCGGTGTTGGGGTGAATTTTATCCCTTCTCGATCAGCGACGGTGTGAATGTCTTTATCGCCGCGGCCCGAGAGACACACGACGATCGCCTTGTCGCGACCGAGATTGGGCGCGAGCTTCTTGGCGTACGCGAGCGCGTGCGCGGACTCGAGCGCCGGCATGATACCTTCGGTACGCGTCAGCTCGTGAAACGCCGCCAGGGCCTCGTCATCGGTGATGGCATCGTAATGCGCGCGGCCGGAGTCCTTGAGCCAGGCGTGTTCGGGACCAACGCCGGGATAATCGAGGCCAGCGGACACTGAATGCGTCTCGATAATCTGGCCGTCATCGGTTTCCATCAAATACGTACGATTGCCATGCAACACGCCGGGCCTACCGGCGCAAAGCGTGGCCGCGTGCCGGCCGCTCGCGATGCCGTGGCCCGCGGCCTCGACACCGTAGAGCGCCACCTCCGTGTCATCGATAAATGGATAGAACAAGCCCATTGCATTCGAGCCGCCGCCGACACAGGCGACGAGCGCATCCGGCAGACGGTCCTCGAACTCGCGGATCTGATAGCGCACCTCGCGCCCGATCACGCACTGGAAATCGCGCAC
>JBGPGJ010000415.1:0-2611 GCA_041483795.1 Sulfurifustaceae bacterium | reverse complement strand
GAGGCGATCGGTGTGAAATACCACGGGCTCAGGAAGTGAAACAGGATGGAGCCAACGACCAATAAAACCAATACGATTGCTACGACCATACCCTATTAGTCAATCCTTAATCTGAATATGAGCCGCGATCTTATATGCATTGTGAACTTATTGTCCACAGGTCCAAAAATCACCATGTTCCTGAGCATTTTTCATTCAGGTCTCTATTTTGGACTGACGTCACTCTTTATTATAACGTAAACGCTCGATCCCGAAACAGCCGATAATCCACCGCTCTCATGAGACGGTGCTCAAGGCGAAACAGATTATTGATTGGTCCATGGACGGAAAGAATACGCGGTACCTGTCGCATGGATTTGAAAGGGCGCATCGGTCGTTCCAGTCGCCGGGTCGGTCGATGGGAAACTTTAGTCCGGCGGTTCAGTCGATTGCCTTGGCAGTGTTCGACACCAGGCATCATCTCTCCGCGGGCGGCGCTGCTTGCCGGTTGCCCGCCCTCCAAGGCGGCATTCAAGGGAACGAACGTCGTTCTGTACATTGCGGCTAGTCTGGACGAATGTATCGCCGGACCATCGGGGGAGATTGATTGGCTTTTCTCCGATCAAGATTGCGGATATACCGAGTTCTTGGCCAGCGTGGACACGGTCGTCATGGGACGGAAAACGTACGAAGTGTCGTTAAGTTTTGGCGACTACCCGTACCAAGGGACCCGCGGCATCGTCTTTTCCCGCATACGGCGCGAGCCCGATGAACAGGTAACCCCTTTGTGTCGGGTGGCGTGGCGGCGACGATAGCGGAGCTCAAGCGCGCTCCCGGGGAAAATATCTGGTTGGTCGGTGGCGGCGAGATCGTTGCCGAGTGCCTGCGGTTCGATCTTATTGACGAATGGAAGCTGTTTGTGCACCCAATTATCCTGGGCAGCGGTATTCCGCTGTTTGCTCGCGGTCTTCCTACGCGCGCGTTAAAGTTCGTGCGTTGCGAGAGGTTTGATTCAGGTTTGGTGCAGTTGTGGTACCGGAGGGCATAGAAAGGCGAACGCCGCCGGTATCGCGAGCACGATAACCCACAACGCTCCAGGGAAGGGGCACATACCCACTAACCGACGCGCGATTGGCGCCGCTTGAAAAACCGCCCGGACACCGGCTCCAGATGCCAGCTTAGGCGGCGATGTGGCGTTGTTTGTCGGGGGTCTTCTTCAGCGAATTCATCATTTCAGTTCTGGTGAGCCGGGAGCGCGCGTTTTTGGCATGGCGCAGATATCGCACTTCCGCCCTCGCCCGTTGCGGCACTTGCTCGTTCTCGCGCAGACGATTGGCGCGCCATCCGGCCGCACCGAACATCCCTGCCACCACAAATCCGACCACCAGCCAGATTACTGCAATCCAAACAGCCGTCATGGTAAAGATCTCCTATCGCCATCCGTGGATGCTCCCTGAGGCGAGGATCCTTCAATTACTTTCTGCTTTCAAGACTGTTTTACCGGTCTGGGTGCCGAAAGGTCGTTCTGCTACGACGGGCGGCGAAGGCCGGTACGCAAATTTATTTATGTGCTGCTGGGTGACGGTTTTGACGGACTTAGAGGTCCATCATCGAACGGGCGATAACGTACCTCGACGACGGTGTACACGGCGTGGCCCTTGGGCAGGTGCACGGTAACCTCTTCGTCCACGGCCTTCTTGAGCAGCGCCCGCGCGAGCGGCGAGTCTATGCTGATAAAACCGCGCTCGGGGTCAAACTCGTCCGCCCCGACGATCCGGTATGTGAAGACGTTGCCGGCATCGTCCTCGAGCCGCACCCAGGCCCCGAAGAAAACCCGCTTGGGGTCGTCGGGTGCGCGGTCCACGATGATGAGATCATCGAGCCGTTTTTGAAGATAGCGAATGCGCCGGTCGATCTCGCGCAGCCGCTTCTTGCCGTAGATGTATTCGGCATTCTCCGAGCGGTCGCCCATCGCCGCCGCGTCGGACACGGCCTGCGTCACCTGCGGGCGTTCGACGCGCCAGAGCCGGTCCAGTTCCGCACGCAGCCGATCCGCACCTTCGGGGGTGGCGTAGCGGGAACTTGGCGATGTGGGTAAGCGTATTCTGCCCATAGTTTCGAGGTGCGCCGATAGACTGTGCATTTCAGCCGATATAGTTTGCAAAGTAACCACCGGCCGCGGTTGCGCCGACGATGGTCCGGGACTACTTATACTTAACGGTATGTCGTCGCGCGCGCATCCAGCCGGGGCGGATGTGGAGCAACTATTCCGAATCCGTCCCTCAAGGCCATGATCAATACACCACCAGGCAGCACGCTGCCCGTCCATTATAAGCTCGGTGAGTACGCGATCCACGCGGTTCTGGGCGTGGGGGGCTTCGGCATTACCTATCTGGCGCAGGACACGCGCCTCAACAGCCAAGTCGCGATCAAGGAATACTTCCCGCAGGCCTACGCCACGCGCGATTCCGCTTTTACGATCCGCCCCACGGCCGACGATGGTGTTGAGAACTACGAGTGGGGATTGGGCGAGTTCTTGAAAGAAGCGCAGGCGCTGGCCAAGTTCAAGCACCCGCACATCGTGCGCGTGCAGCGGTTTCTCGAAGCCAACGGCACGGCGTACATGGTGATG
>JBGPGJ010000414.1:0-2617 GCA_041483795.1 Sulfurifustaceae bacterium | reverse complement strand
GTCTTGCCGTGCATCAACTGTTTCGCACGCACAATCCGCCCGCCGAACGCGGCGCCGATGCTTTGGTGGCCGAGGCATACGCCGAGGATTGGAATCTTGTCGCCCAGCTGCTTGATGGTTGCAACCGAAATCCCGGCCTCGCTCGGTGTACACGGCCCGGGCGAGATGACGATATGCGCCGGCTTAAGACGCTCGATCTCGGTAACGTCGATCCGATCGTTACGGAAGACGCGCACGTCCTCCCCGAGTTCACCAAGATACTGGACGAGGTTGTAAGTGAACGAATCGTAATTGTCTATCATCAGCAACATGGCTACTCCCGTTCCCGGCTATCGAGCCCAGCCGTGGCCATGGCGACGGCGCGAAACATAGCGCGGCGCTTGTTTAAGGTTTCCTCCCATTCCAATCTCGGTACGGAATCGGCCACTACGCCGCCGCCCGCCTGGATATAGAGCTTGCCATCCTTGAGCACGGCGGTGCGAATGGCGATCGCGGTATCCATGTTGCCGCTCCATCCGATATAGCCGACGGCTCCGGCGTAAACGCCGCGTCGGACCGGTTCAAGCTCCTGGATTATCTCCATGGCGCGCACCTTGGGCGCACCGCTCACCGTGCCGGCCGGAAAGCTCGCGCGCAACACGTCAATTGCGTCCAGTCCGTCGCGCAGCTCGCCGATGACGTTGGAAACAATATGCATCACGTGAGAGTAGCGCTCGATTACCATCTGGTCCGTCACGCGCACGCTGCCGATCTTGGCCACGCGCCCGATGTCGTTGCGCCCAAGGTCCAGCAGCATGATGTGTTCGGCGCGCTCCTTGGGATCGGTGAGTAACTCTTGTTCCAGCGCCTTGTCTTCAGCCTCCGCTTGACCGCGCGGACGAGTGCCGGCAATCGGGCGGACCGTGACGAGACCGTTCTCAAGCCGCACCAGTATTTCCGGTGACGAGCCGACGATATGAAAATCCTTGAGATCCATGAAATACATGTACGGCGAGGGATTGAGCGTGCGCAGCGCGCGGTAGAGATCGAGCGGCGCGGCGCGGTACGGAATGGACATGCGCTGCGAGGGCACCACCTGCATCACGTCGCCCTGCGCGATGTATTCTTTGATGCGCCGCACCGCCGCCTCATAGCCTGCGCGCGTAAAGCCGGAGACGAAGTCGGCCTCCGTCACCGACTTCCCCTTCTTCGAGGGTCGAGTCCGCGGCAGGGCCTTGCCGAGATCGGCGACCAGCTTGTCCAAGCGCCGCTCGGCCTTGCGGTACGCGTCCGCGATCGTCGGGTTAACGTGAACAACGACGTACAGCTTGCCCTTGAGATTGTCGAACACCACGACTTCGTCCGAGACCAGAAGCAAAATGTCCGGCGCACCGATGGCGTCGGGTTTGGCCATGTCGCCCAGCCGCGGCTCTATATACCGTACCGTCTCGTAACCGAAGTAGCCGACGAGCCCGCCGGTGAAACGCGGCAACCCCGGAATTTGCGGCACGGTATAGCGCGCCTTGAAGCGGCGCACGTAATCGAGCGGATCGGCGACGGTCTCGCGTTCGACAAGCTTGCCGCTTTCCCGGACCGTCACCTCCTTGCCGGTCACGCGCAGTACCGTGCGCGCGGGCAAGCCGATGATGGAATAACGGCCCCACTTCTCGCCGCCCTGGACCGACTCGAACAAATACGAGTACGGCCCGCGCGCGAGCTTGAGATAAGTGCTTAAGGGGGTATCGAGGTCCGCCAAGACTTCCCGCATCAGCGGGATGCAGTTGAAACCTTGGGAGCGGAAGTTATTAAATTCGGTCTTCGAGAGCGACATGAATCACCATGAGATTACGGGTTGAACGGACAAACGCGCACCGTGGTGGCCAGAGGCCACCGCCACGTGTTGCGCCAAGTCCGTACGCCGTCTCTCATGGATGTCATGCCGTAGTCAGACTCAGATATTGCGGTACTTCGGCGAGCGAATCAACTACCCGGTCGGGCGCCAACTCGCGTATGTCGCGCCCATGGTTATAACCGTAGCTGACGCAGATGATCGGCATGCCCGCGGCGCGCGCCGCCTGTACGTCATTGGCCGAGTCACCGACGAATACGCCATGGTCGGGGGCGATATCGAAGTGCTCACAGGCGTGCAGCAACGGCAGCGGATCCGGCTTTAGGCGCGGCAGGCTGTCGCCGGCGACGACAAGCCCAAAGTACTGCTCCAATCCGAGGTCCTTGAGTAACGGCCGCGCAAAGACTCCGGATTTGTTGGTGATGCAGGCGAGCGAGAATCCCATCGCCTTGAGCCGGTCGAGCGCTTCGAGCACGCCGGGATACAACCGGCTCAGCGCGGAGACATTCTCGCCGTAGTGTTGGTCAAATATCGCCAGCGCCCGATCGTACAACGCCGGCTCCGGTTCCGATTGCATCTCGCCCGTCAGCGTGCGCTTGACGAAGCGCGCCACGCCGTTGCCGACCCAGTGTCGGTAATGCTCGACATCCCACCCTTCTCGACCCAGTTCGTGCAGCATGCGGTTTGCGGTGACCGCGAGATCGGGCACGCTGTCCACGAGCGTGCCGTCGAGATCGAACAGCACCATCTTGACCGCGAGCGGGAAGGCCACAGGACTTACGAGCATGG
>JBGPGJ010000413.1:0-2620 GCA_041483795.1 Sulfurifustaceae bacterium | reverse complement strand
CATCGGCGCCCTCCACGAGTACGCGAAAGGTCTTGGGGTAGCCGTCCTCGCTCGCCGCGTCAGCGCTCTTGGAAATCTTGCCCGCAACCCAGTCGTCGTGAAAGCCGTCTATGGCACCGCGGATATCACGCAAGGCACGACGCAGCTCGAGCTCTTTGTCGCGCCGCACGGTCACTTCGGCATAGGGCAGCGCGGCCGCGGCCAGAATTGACAGAATTGCCAGCGCAACCAGCAGTTCGATCAGCGTAAGGCCGAAGTGCCGCGAATTCCTACTTGATGACGACGCGCGATGCCCGAACCTGCGCATTGAGTGACTCTCCGCCGGGACCTGCAATCGCGGGAAGGCGATAAACTAGATACGAAATACCTGGCTTGGCGCCGCGCATCACTACACGTCCGAGCGTAGCGCTATCCTGGGGCGCGGTAGCCGGCGCATAGGCGATATTGAGCTGAAGCAAACCGCGATTTTCGTCGGCACTCGGTGAAAAGGTTTGCGGGGCGGGATCGCCCTGCTGCGCCCGGACGAACTGGAGCAGCTGGGGATTATAGAGGATTTCTATCGGTAACTGGGTTGCGCCACCGAGATTTTGTCCCACCAGTTTGATTTCCAACTCTTGACCGCTCGCCGCCTCATAGGTCGGCTCGGAAAAGGCGAGAAATGCCGGACCTTTCGGTGGCGCCGATGCGGTCGGCGTTGGCGCGGGGCTCGCTGCCGCAGTTTGCGTTGCCCCGGGCGCTTGGGTAGCGGCTGTGGGTGCGACCGGACCAGCCGCTGCGGCTGATGTCTGGAGCGCGCCCGGTACAGCCGCGGTCAGTGCCACCCCTGGTGGCGTCATACCGGTATCAATTCTCGGTCGCAGCGCTTCTCCGCTCTCCGTCATGGCGGCGACATCGAGGTTTGCGAACAACGGCTTATCGCTATAGACGTTTTCGGAGCCGGAATAGAATTGGCGCGTGGTTTTGCCGGCTAAGTCCCAACCGCGGACCACTCGGGGTGTTATGGTCAATAATACATCGGTTCTATCGGTGGCATCGCTAAGCGAGGTAAAGAGTTTTCCCAACACCGGAATATCGCCCAAACCGGGGATCATCACGCTGGTATTGCGTTCGCTTTCACTAATCAGCCCGCCAAGAATCGCGGTTTCGCCGTCGCGCAATATCATGTAGGTCTCAGCCTTGCGGGTGCCGATGGCGAAGGCCGGATTCGCGGGCGTACCGCGGTTGGCCCCGAGCGAACTCACCTCCAGCGAAAGTTTTACCATGCACGAATTGTCCAGATAAATCGTGGGTTCGACGTTTAACAGCACGCCGATGTCCTTATAGTCGTAGGTCGTACGGACTTGGCCGGTCGCATCGACGATGGTGGAAGCCTGCAAGGGCACGCGATCACCGATGTGGATCTTGGCCGCCTTGCCGTTGATCACGCGTATCTTGGGATTTGCCAAGGTTTTTCCGTCCACGTCCTGCTTGAAAAAATCCAGCGTTATTGATGGCACCGACAGTGTGGCCGCGTTCCTGATCGCTGTACGTATCGACCCGCTGAGCGGCACCGTACCCGGTCCAGTGGAAGGTGTGGACGTCGAAACGGTACCGGAAGGGGTAGTCACAGTCGTCGTTGACGATGGGGTCGTGGCGGTAATGGCGGCGGAGAACTGGTAGGTTCCGAAATTCAGGCCAAGCTTTTCGGCTTTGCTACGATTGACCTCGAGAATCTCCACATCCAAAATAATCTCTGCCGGCTTTTTATCGTTCTGCTCGATAAGACGTTCCGTGAGTCGTAATATCTCCTCGTTGTCGCGGATGGTGATGGTATTCAGTTGTTCATTGATGGTTATTTTCTTTATCGTCAACATTCCTTTTAGAATATCCGCCATCTCCTTGGCCCGAATGCTGGTCAGATTGAACGTACGTACAATTTGATCTTCATACTGCCCGCGTTTTTCCTTCGAGTCGGGAGCGATCAAAATCGTGTTCGTGCCGATTTTCTTGAAGAAAGTTTTGGTGGTGGTCAACATTAGGCTGAACCCTTGCTCGAAGGTAACGTCCTTGGCAAACAGGGTGACCGGGACGCTCTTGAAGGATTCGTCGAAAATAACGTTCACTCCGAAAGATTTCGCGAGGAACTCGAATGCCGTACGCAGATCGGTCTGGCGGAAATTGAGCGTAATCGGTGCGCGCGACGTAAGCGCCAGCCCTTCGGTTAAACGGTCCTGTTCTTGTTTCTTGATTTCGGCGAGCCGCTTGGCGGCGTCTTTGTGTTCAGGATAAACATCCAGGGTCTTTTCGAACAAACGTCTGGCATCCTCTGTTTTGCCGGCCTCGAGATGGCTGATGGCTTCTCGATACAACCCCGCCGCCTCTTTGCGTGCCAGCACATCGCTCATGGCCTGCAGCAACTTGCTGTGGTCGGGAATGGCGATCAATCCCTGCTGGAATTGGACGATCGCGCCATCTATGTTCCCCTGGTCGAGCAGACGCAGACCGCGCTGATAGTAGAAGTCCGCCGCCTTCAATTCCGTTTGTTTCAGGCGCGACCTGTATTCGACGTTTCCGGGTTCGCTGGCGAGGGCCTTGCGGTATTCCAGTACGGCCTTGATCCACTCGTCCTGCGCGGCGTATT
>JBGPGJ010000412.1:0-2626 GCA_041483795.1 Sulfurifustaceae bacterium | reverse complement strand
GGCGATCGCGGTGCTGCTCATCGTCGGTAATACCATCCGACTTGCGGTTCTGAGTCGTCGCGATGAAATCGAGGTCTCCAAGCTCGTCGGCGCCACCGACGCCTTCATCCGCCGTCCATTTCTCTACGCCGGCTTTGTCCAAGGTACGCTTGGCGCAATCCTCGCCTGGGTACTGGTCCATACGAGCCTGTGGCTCTTATGGGGACCGATTCACGAACTCACGAGTCTCTACGGAAACGACTTCGCAACTGGAGGATTGGATATCCTCTCTTCCGTGGCGCTTCTTGGCGCGGGCGCTGGTCTCGGATGGGTCGGAGCAAGGCTTGCCGTCGGCCGACATCTACGAGCCATAGCGCCGAAGTAACCCATTGTTTTTCCAATTACTGTACCGCTTCGGACGGATGAACTTTCGCTGGATTTAGCACTCTCATACGTTGAGTGCTAAGATGCATTTTATGCATGGGGGATTTCTGAAATGACTCAAACGCTGGCGTTAACTGTTCCGCTGTTTCCGGAAAAGGGCCTTACTGCCTACCTCCGGACGGTAAACGCGCTGCCGGTATTGAGCGCCGAGCAGGAAAGAAAGCTTGCGCTGCGTTACCGTCGCCACAACGATCTCGACGCGGCGCGCGAGTTGATTATGGCCAATTTACGCTACGTCGTGCGTATCGCGCGTGGCTTCTCCGGTTACGGCCTGCCGCAGGCCGACCTGATCCAGGAAGGCAACATCGGCCTGATGAAGGCGGTGAAGCACTACGATCCCGCGCGCAAGGTCCGGCTCATGTCGTTCGCAGTGCATTGGATCAAGGCCGAAATCTACGATTACGTCCTGCGCAACTGGCGCATCGTGAAGGTCGCCACCACCAAAGCGCAGCGCAAACTCTTTTTCAACCTGCGCAAGAGCCGTGAACGCCTCGGCTGGATGACGCGCGGCGAGGTCGACCGGATGTCTGCAAACCTCGACGTGGCGCCAGAGACCGTGCAGGAAATGGAGGGTCGGATGGCGAATATGGACGTGCCGTTCGATGCCGACGACGGCGCCGACGACGATAGCTTCCGCGCCGCACCGGCCGGTTATCTGCAAGACATGCGATACAACCCCGAGGTGCTGGTCACTCGCTCGGATCAGGAGAATACGCGCGACGAGCAGTTGAAGACCGCGCTCGCCAAGCTCGACCAACGTTCGCGCGACATTATCGAACGCCGCTGGCTCGCGGAAGACAAGTCCACGTTGCATAATCTTGCACACGAGTACGGCATTTCTGCCGAACGCATTCGACAGATCGAAGCTAAGGCGCTCGATAATATGCGCGACCTGCTCGCCGCCTGATCCAGGCATATCGCTGATATAAAAAGGGCTTCCATACGGAAGCCCTTTTTGTTTACAGCTTGCTAGAATCGATGCATGCATCCGACCGCCCTCGGCGCACTCGTGCTCGCCGTGCTGATGCACGTGGCCTGGAACCTCATGACGCGCCGCAGCGAACCGGATGCGCGGTTTCTGTGGTGGGCGCTGCTCGGCTATCTCGTCGTCATCGGGCCATGGTCGCTCGTCGCGCTGATTCTTCAGGCCGAGTGGTCCTGGCGCCTGGCGCTGCTGCTTGCGATCACCTGCGCCGCCGAGGCGATGTACTTTCTTGCGCTCGGACGCGCGTATCGGTTCGCGCCTGTCCCGCTCGTCTATCCTATCGCGCGTAGTTCGCCGTTTCTAATCGCAGTCTGGACGGTGCTTTTCTTCGGCGAGCTACTTTCGCCGCTTGGCTGGACTGGGATCGTGATATGTGTTGCGGGTGTGCTTTGGATGGCGTACGGCGCGCGCGGCGGTGAGCCAGCGAAGGCGTTGCCGTGGGCGTTTGCGGCAGCGCTCGGTACCAGCATCTATTCCACTTCGAACAAGCTCGCGGTACCCGCACTGCCGGGATATATCGTCCAGCTCGGCTATGTGACGGTCACGCTCGTCGCCGGCTGGGTCGCACTATCGTTCGAAAACAAACTGCACACCGGCCACTTCGTCCCGCGCCGCGCGCCACACGCGGTCAAGTGGATTTTGGGCGGCGTCTTCATCGGCAACGCCTACGCGCTCGTGATCTACGCCATGCAGTTCATCCCCGCTGCCTACGCCGTCGCCTTCACCAACGCTGGCATTGTGCTGGCTGGATTAATCGCGATGACCGTCTTCAGGGAACGCCAACGCTGGCGTTCGCGACTCGCGGCGATATTGGTGATCTGCGTCGGTCTTGCACTGCTCACGACCGCCTAGGCGAGCTTGTAATCGGAAAACAACGACATAGGCGGCACGCAAGCCCGCGTGGCGGCGCAGGCGCACTCAACCGATTGGCAGTCGGAACCAGAAAGTCGCGCCGCCGTCTGGGTTGTTGCGCATGCCAATTTCGCCGTCGTGCAGCAACACCAGCTCAAAACTGATGGCGAGTCCAAGGCCGGCGCCGTTTTTTTCTCCGCCGGTTGGTGGGTTACTGAGCCGGGCGTATTCCTTGAACAACGACCCCACCTCTTTTTTGGGAATGCCCGGACCGGTGTCGGATACCTCGCACAATATCCAGTCACCATCGCGACTCGTGCGCACGGTGGTGACACTTCCCGGCGGGCTGAACTTGATGGCATTGCC
>JBGPGJ010000411.1:0-2635 GCA_041483795.1 Sulfurifustaceae bacterium | reverse complement strand
GCACCAGCGCATGGTAATCGGGCAATGCGTTGGTCGTCTCGCCAGACGCGCCTGCGCAGACGGCAACGAGCGCAGCACTGAACAGACCTGTCACTATCCAGCGTATGGCCAATAGATGTTTCTTCACTGTTGTTTCTCCTTAGCATTGATGCTCGTCTCGTATGGGAGATCTCGCCTACGCAAAATCTTGGTAGAAGTCGCGTTCATCTTGGGATCGTAATCGGCGACGACAGCAGTACGTGCTATCGGGAGACAGTGATACCATGTTTTTGATTGACTAGTCATAAACGGCTCCAACGCCGCATAAGAACGAGACTGGAAAATAGATTAGACTAGTAAAGCAATCTATTGATATAACATAGTAAAGTGTTTATTCTAAGATGGACTTTCTCCCCGCCTTTCTCAATCTTAAAGATCGTCGCTGTGTGGTTATCGGCGGGGGTGAGGTTGCGACGCGCAAGGCTGAATTGCTGCTTCGGGCAGGAGCGAAGGTGACCGTGCAGGCGCCCGAGGTCGGCGAGGCGATGGCCGATCTCGTGCGCTCTGGGCGGGTTCAGCACCGGTCGGAGCGTTTTGACGCCTCTATCCTCGACGGCGCGACCTTGGTGATTGCAGCGACCGACGATACCGCGGTCAACCGGCAGGTACACGCAGCGGCGATGGCGCGCAATCTGCCGGTCAACGTCGTGGATCACCCGGAGCTGTGCAGTTTTATTCTCCCCGCGATCGTGGACCGTTCGCCTATGGTGGTAGCGGTGTCTTCGGGCGGCGCCTCCCCGGTGCTCACGCGCTTGCTGCGGGCGCGACTGGAGACGTTGATTCCGGCGAGTTTCGGCCGACTCGCGACGCTCGCCGCCAGTTTTCGGGACAAGGTAAAACGGCGCATCAAGCAGTCTGGGCAACGCCGCGCGTTCTGGGAAGAGGTGTTGCAGGGTCGAGTCGCGGAGTTGGTGCATTCCGGTCAGGACGCCGCTGCGCGGGAGGCATTGGATAAACGGCTCGAGACTGAAAAGAAAAACGAGAAAACGGTTGGCGAAGTTTATCTGATTGGCGGCGGACCGGGCGACCCCGATTTGCTGACGTTTCGTGCGCTGCGCCTGATGCAGCAGGCCGATGTCGTCGTCTACGACCGCTTGGTCTCGTCCGAAGTGCTCGATCTCGTGCGCCGCGAGGCGCTACGGATTTATGCAGGTAAGGAACGCGATCATCACGTCTTGCCGCAAGAGAGTATCAATGAACTGCTCGTGCGCTTGGCGCGGGAGGGAAAACGCGTGCTGCGCTTGAAGGGGGGCGATCCGTTTATTTTCGGTCGCGGCGGTGAGGAAATAGACACGCTCGCTTCCGAGGGAATTCCGTTTCAGGTCGTTCCGGGCATCACGGCCGCGGCAGGGTGCGCCGCGTATGCCGGAATTCCGCTCACGCACCGTGACTATGCGCAATCAGTGTTGTTTGTCACCGGCCACCTTAAAGACGGCACCGTCAATCTCAACTGGGCGGCACTTGCACAACCGCAACAAACGATCGTGTTCTACATGGGGCTTCATGGCGTCGAGATCATCTGTCGCGAGCTAATCCGTCATGGCTTGGCGACGACAATGCCCGCCGCGCTCGTCCAGCAAGGCACGACGCGCCATCAACGCGTGCTCACGGGAACGCTGGAAACATTACCAGGTATCGTCGAGCGCGGACGAGTCAAGGCGCCGACGCTCATCATCGTGGGCGAGGTTGTACGCCTGCGCGACAAGCTGCGTTGGTTCGAACCGACGGAAAATTGAGGGATACGGCTAAGCATTAACGGCGCCGAGCCGGATCGCGCGGCTGACCAGTCCGTGCACGCTACCGATCATGTCGCGTGGGAAATCGTAGTAGGGCAGCACCTGGGTAAACTGGCTCTTGCAGATGGCGCAGATCGCCGCCAGGTAATTGACGCCGTGTTGATCTATTACCTGCTTGAGCGCCTGCATGCGCGGGTAGGCGCCCTTGACGCGCAGCTCCATTAACTCGTCGGTGAGCAGGCCCGCACCCGCGCCGCAACAAAAGGTTGCCTCACCGATCGTTTCTCGCGCCATGTCGTGGAATTTATTGACGCAGGCCCTGACGATGGCGCGTGGAATAACGAATTGTCCGCCGGGAACGTCGCCCATGCGCGAGGCACGCGCGACGTTGCATGAGTCGTGGTAGGTGACGACCTTGTCGTCGTTTGCCGCTTTATCGAACCTGAGCGCATCGCGCTGGATGAGGTCGTACGTTACCTCGCAGATATGTTGCGGTGCGGGATAGTTCGGATCGAGGAAGTCGAAGGGACCGATAAGCGTGTTCCAAAAGCTGTACGCGACGCGCCAGGCGTGACCGCATTCGCCGACAACGATGCGTTTGACGCGGAGATCGAGCGCCGCTTCGCGGATGCGCATCGCGGTCTTCTTGAGATGCTCGCGTGAACCGGTAAAAAGCGCGAAATTCGACATCTCGGAGGCATGTGTGGAAAGTGTCCACGAGATACCGGCGGCGTGAAAAACCTTGGCGTAGCCGATGAGCCCATCCACATGCGGTTCGGCGAAAAAGTCCGCCGACGGCGTGACCAGCAATACGTTCGCGCCTTTGACATCGAGCGGAAATTTCACATCTGCGCCGGTTT
>JBGPGJ010000410.1:0-2648 GCA_041483795.1 Sulfurifustaceae bacterium | reverse complement strand
GTCCTGAACCGAGTGATACCACTCGACGCCCGGACGGCGTGTGGCGGCGTTCACGCCGTTGCCCGCGAAGATAATGACCGGCACGCGGTCGCACCAGGCGTTATAAACCGCCATCGCCGCGTGCTGTAACCCTACGGTCCCGTGCGCAAAAACACCCATCGGCTTGCCGGCGGCCTTGGCGTAGCCATGCGCCATGCCGACCGACGACTCCTCGTGCAAACAGGTCAGAAATTCGGGTTTCTTATTACCGCCATAATTGACCAGCGACTCATGCAGACTTCTAAAGCTGGAGCCCGGGTTCGAGGCGACATATTCCAATCCCAACGTCTTGATCACGTCCACCATGAAATCGGAACCCGGCCGCTTAATAACCGTGTCGCTGAGGAACACCGGTTCCGACCCTTCTTTTTTTTCTTTCGCCGGTTTCAGCGCCGATTTTTCCGCCTCAGCGGCGCCGGCCACCGAAAGCTGACTGCCAACCGCCGCGGCTACGCTCGCGGCGGCGCCTTTGAGAAATGAACGTCGATCGACTCCACCATCCTGTCTATCTTCCGATGGGTCTTTTGCTTTCTCCGTGGTCATGGGGCCCTTTGTCGGTGTCATCTCGCCGTGCGGTGAAAAAAGAATTACGCGAACGCCATCGCGCGCTCGGTATACACCGGCGTCCAGCCGCTGGTGTCAATGAAGTAACGCACGGCCTTGATGCGCTTGGAGTCCTTCATTTCGAACCAGTGCTCGGTGTTGGCCGGCACGTTGATGTAATCGCCGGCGCTCACCTCGAGCAGAAACTGCTCCTCGTTGGGTTCGACGAAGCCGAAATACCCGCGACCGGCGAGGATGTAACGTACCTCGTCGTCGGTGTGGTAGTGGATCTTGTCGAACTTGGCGAGCATGTCGGCAAGGCCGGGAATTTCCTCGTGAATGACAATCATGTCGCGCGTGCGGTAGCCTTTCTCGCGCTTCAATTCCTCAAAGCGGTTGTCCACGCCCTTGAGAAGCTCTTCCTTCTCGGCGTCGTTCAAGCTCTTTTGCTCCAGCAGCGTTCGCGCGCGTGAACTCTCGGGCGCGGGCCAGCGCTGCAATGCGATGCCGAGTCGGCCGAGTCGTTTCTGAATCTGCGGTAGGGTCGTTACTTCGTTCCCGTCGGGAAAGATCATGCGGGCCATGGTGTTTCCTCCTAGAGAGAATTAACAACGGTCAATAATTTCACTCCTCAATCTTGCCATGAACAAGACAGTATAAAAGTTCCTTCGCAAAAAACCTCGCCTCACCCCACTAGGGGGGTTTCCCCGCGGCGCAAAACGGTTTTGGTTTTCAACTTCGGTGCTGCTTTGGGCACAAATGGCGGTTTCGGTTCAATCTTGGGCGGTGGCGCTTCGGCCCGCGGAGGGCGGGCCTCACGTTGTTGGTCATGACGCTCCCGGTGCTCGCCCCGGCCGTGCTGGCGTTCCCGCCCCCGGCCCTTGTCGCGTTCATGGCCTCGGCCGTGACGTCGACCCTCATGTGGCGGCGCGGCCGGACGCTCGATCGGCGGCAGCATCTCCGGGGTCACGAGGGCGGTCGGAATCTTGTGGCCAAGATAGGCCTCGATCTCGGGTAAGCTGAAAACGTACTTCTCGCAGGCAAAGCTGATGGCGTCGCCGAAGGCGCCGGCGCGCGCGGTGCGCCCGATGCGATGTACGTAGTCCTCGGCGTTCTGCGGCAGGTCGTAATTGAAGACGTGCGACACGTCCGGGATATGCAGCCCGCGCGCGGCGACGTCGGTGGCGACCAGCACCGGCAGCCGCCCTTCGGTAAAGTCGGCGAGCAGCCGCAGCCGTACGGTCTGGGGCACGTCACCCGACAGCACGGCGGCGTTGAGGCCGTTCGCCTTGAGCGCGAAGGCGACGCGTTCGGCCATGTCCTTGGTGTTGATGAAGACCAGGCTGCGCGTCGAATCCATGTGCCGCAGCAGGTGCACCAGCAGCGGCAGTTTCTCGTCCAGACCGGCGTGATAAAGCAACTGCGTGACTGTGTCCACCGTGCGCTTGTCGGGCTCGATGCGCACGAACTGGGGGTTATTCATGTGCTCGTAGGCGAGCTCGATCACCCGGTAGGAAAGCGTGGCCGAGAATAGCATGCTCAGGCGCTCCGCGGGCGGCGGCATGCGTCGCAGCAGGAAGCGGATGTCCTTTATAAAACCGAGGTCGAACATGCGATCGGCCTCGTCCAGTACCATCACCTGCACCGCGTTCAGATCGAACACGCGCTGTTTGAAGTAATCAATGAGCCGCCCCGGCGTGCCGATCAAGACGTCCACGCCTTCCTCGAGCTGCTGGCGCTGGGATTCGTAACCGGTGCCGCCGTAGACCAACCCCAGCCGCAACCCGGTGTGCGCACCGAGCGCGAGCGCGTCGTGATGAATCTGCACCGCCAGTTCGCGTGTCGGCGCGAGCATGATCGCGCGCGGTTGTGTCGGCCGGCGGTCTTCCAGCGGATGCTTCAGCAGGTACGCGAAGGTCGCGAGTAGGAATGCCGCCGTCTTGCCGGTGCCGGTTTGCGCCTGGCCGCCGACGTCCTGGCCGGCGAGCGCGAGCGGCAGTGCTTCGGCCTGGATCGGAGTGCAGTACTCGAAGCCCGCTTCGCGCACGGCCTTCAGCAACACTTCC
>JBGPGJ010000409.1:0-2659 GCA_041483795.1 Sulfurifustaceae bacterium | reverse complement strand
GGAAACCACCGACCGCCCGCAATTCTACCGACGATTAGCGAATGAGCTTGGTTCCGACAAGGACCGCGAGACATTCCTCGGCGGTTTTACGAACCGGTAGCGCGGTGCATGTCGGTAGGTCGGCGAATCCAGATTGGCGACGCAGCGGATTGTTTACAGTCTTAGATGTGGTAGCAAAAAATCTGGAATTCGCTGCTCCAGCCAGTAACGCGCGCGCCAGGGCCAGGCGCCCGAGACAAAACCCACGTGACCCCCGTGAGAGTGAAGTTCAAAAGCGATTGCCGGGGAAAGCTCGCTGGCAGCGGGGATCGCCGCCTCGGTCATGAAGGGATCGTCACGACTGTGCACGATGAGCGTCGGTACGGCGATGCGACGCAGATACTGGCGCGAGCTTGAGCGTGCGTAATAGTCGTCGGCGCCGGCGAAGCCGTGTAGTGGGGCGGTGATGTGTTCGTCGAATTCGCGAAAGGTGCGAAGCGCCGATAGGTCGGTTATGTGAATCGCCCGCGCCATGCGGCGGCGTTTGGTTTCGATGCTGTGCTTGAGCCGTCGCACCAAGTCCCACTGGTACACCCGTGAGAAGCCGCGCTCCATGCGTGCGGCGCAGTCGGCGAGCATAAACGGCACCGACACCGCGACTGCAACGCGGATCGACGTCGGCCCGGTTTCCCCTAACCACTTGAGCAGGACGTTTCCGCCGAGCGAGTAGCCGACAATGGCAACGGGTGTTTTCGGTTCGCGACGCGCGAGTGTTTCGATCAGGAATGCGATATCGCCGGTTTCGCCCGAGTGGTAGCTGCGCGCAAGCCGATTCGGTTCGCCGCTGCAGTTGCGAAAGTGCATCACCGTACCGCGCCAGCCGCGCTCCTCGGCGGCGCGCAGCATGCCGAGTGCGTAGTTCGAGTTCGATGACCCTTCGAGTCCGTGCAGCAGGATGACAATCGGGCCGCGCGCGTTACCGGTAGTCCAATCGAGATCGACAAAATCGCCATCGGGGAGTTCGAGCCGCTCGCGCCGCAGCGATACGACTGGCCGGCGACGCGCGAGCGTGGGCCAAAGCGTTTGAAAATGGGCGTTGCGGCACCACCAGGAGGGCCTGAAGGGGTAAGGCGTGATGAGTGAGGTGTTAGGAGTAAGGAGTGAAGCGTGCGGAGTAGATTCAATGCCGTGGCGGTCGTTCGGTTCTTTCTCGTTGTTCACCCCTTACTCCTCACACTTCACCCTTCACGCAAGGATACTACTTCATCGAGGAGAGCTTGTCCTTCATGGCGTCAATCGCATCCCGGATGTCGAGATCGAGATTGCGATTGCACATTTCAAGCAGCGGTAGCAGACGCGCGGCGATTTCGGGGAGATAGGGGATGAGTTTACCGCCTTCGCCTTTCTCGATCAGTTTGAGCGCCGTTTCCATGTCCGGTTGCTCGATAACCGATTCTTCCGGCGCTTGCAGCTCTTCCTCGTAGCCGATGCCGAGGCGGTTGCCGCCGGACGCTTTCGCGAGTGTAAGATTTTTGTCCGCCGAACGCAGTAGTTCTTGGAATGTCTCGCCTCGATCGTGGCTATGGGTGGAGAGGCCCAAGCTTACGGTAATCGGGAGAGAAAGCGTGTTGTGCTTGAATGGCGCAGCGGCGACGGCGTTGCGTACGCGTTCGGAGACGACCGCAGCGTCCATTCTGGCGGTGCCGGGCATGTGGATCGCAAACTGCGCGCCTTGCATTCGCGCCGCGGTGTCCTCGACACGCACGCTTGCGGCGACGATTTTAGCGAGCCAGACGATCAGTTGATCGCACACCTCGTCGCCGTGGGTGTCGTAGAGGACCCGAAAGTTGTCCACGTCAATTCGCACTACCGACAGCTCCGCGCTGTGGCGCTTCGCGTACGCGAAGTCCTGTTCGCCGCGATCGAGCACGAAGCGGCGACTGTGCAGTTGTGTGAGCGCATCCACCGCGGATTGTTCTCCGAGTGTCGTTTCCATTTCGCTCAGCTTGCGCACGGTCTCGTCGAGCTTGGCGTGCGCGCGGGCGCGTGCGAGCAGTTGCACGCCGTCAATGGGTTTGGTGATGAAGTCGGTCGCGCCGCAAGCGTAAGCACGCTCGCGCGTGACCTCGTCCTCGGCGCCGGTGATGACGATGATGGGCAGGTCGCGTACGCGCGATTGGTCGGCGGCGCGCACGCGGCAAATGAGGCCGTAGCCGTCGAGCTTCGGCATATCGATGTCGGTCATCACGACCTCGATGCGCTCGTCCTTGGCGAGCTGCTCCCAGGCCGATTCACCGTCCTCGGCCTCAATCAGGTCGAAGTCGCCGCCCAGAATTTTGCTAACGGCTTTGCGAATGACGCGCGAGTCATCCGCGACCAGCACGTGCGGTTTGGGACCTGATCCGTTGTTCAGTACCGCTGACATCGCACCCCCGGTTTCCCCCGGTTGCCTTTCAATACGTACTGCGCCTTCCACCATTAACCCCATCATTAACCATAGTCCAGCTCGGCAGGGGTTTAAAGGCCAAAAAATCAACCTCTTCGGACATGTTTGAGGTGACGCCAAACGTACCAAGCAAACCCAACCACCAGGACCACCGCGATAGCCACGTCGAATTTATGGAAGTACGTACCGAGGGTATTCCAGTGCTCGCCGAGCTTCATCCCGACCCATCCGAGC
>JBGPGJ010000408.1:0-2663 GCA_041483795.1 Sulfurifustaceae bacterium | reverse complement strand
GGCGCGTTGTGGGCGCGTTGCTGATGATTGAACCCGGGCCAGAGCGTATGAGACCCTAGAGAATCTCTGAATAATTTCCGAAATTCACTCGCTCACTGCAAATGCGCAATGAGTTTTTGCCGAACAACCCTATTCCTTTCTTCGTGCTGTACAGGGGTGAGCCCCGAAGCGGCGAACGGGCGAACAGGGTGAGCCGCAAGAGCGGCGAACGCCCGGCCATGGGTGAGGCGGAGTGGTCGCCGATGTCCAGTGGATATCGGCGCCGCCGAACGGGCAGGCCGAAGTCGCCTGCCCAGGGCGGGCAACGGGCCGGACTTCGAGCGAAGCTAAGGATAGCGCAGCAAAGAAGTCCGCCCCGGACTTTGTTGCGAAGCAGGGATAGCGGCGACGAAAGGAGCCACGAACGCCCCAGCAAGGACGTGGGGGCCGGACCGCAAGCGCGGCATGGAATGCGCAGCGCCGCCGGCGCAGCGATGAAAGCGCGGGAGCGGCGGTCCTTTGCGTCTTTACATTGAATCCGCGGTTCTTTAGTTGGAATCCATGGAATAGCCGGCCTTCTCCAGGATTACGCGCAGGCGCTTGAGCGCCTCGACTTGGATCTGGCGCACGCGTTCGCGCGTCACACCGATGTCGGCGCCGACTTCCTCGAGCGTGGAGATTTCACGCCCATTCAACCCAAAGCGACGTTCTACCACCTCACGCTGTTTATCGTTGAGCTCCGCAAGCCACTGCGCGATAAGTCCTTGCAAGTCCTCGCGCTGTAACATTTTCTCCGGGTCCACCGCATGCTCGTCGGCAATGGCGTCGAGCAGCGAGCGATCGGGATCGTCGTCGAGCGGCGCGTCGACCGAGGCAACGCGTTCGTTGAGCCCGAGCATTTCCTTTACGTCTTCCACCGGTTTGTCGAGCAAGCTCGCCACCTCCTCCGGCGTCGGTTCGTGATCGAGTTTCTGCGACAGGTGACGCGCGGCACGCTGATAGATGTTGATTTCCTTGAGCACATGTACCGGCAGGCGGATGGTGCGCGTCTGGTTCATAATGCCGCGCTCGATGGTCTGGCGGATCCACCAGGTAGCGTAAGTAGAAAAGCGGAAACCGCGCTCGGGGTCGAATTTTTCCACGGCGCGGATGAGGCCGAGGTTGCCTTCCTCGATGAGATCGAGCAGCGAGAGCCCACGATTCATGTAGCGGCGTGCGATTTTCACCACCAGTCGCAGGTTGCTCTCGATCATGCGCTTGCGCGCGGACTCCTCGCCCTTTTGCGCGCGGCGCGCGAAGAACACTTCCTCCTGCGCCGTCAGCAGCGATGAAAAGCCGATTTCCTTCAGGTACAGCCGGGTGGCGTCGGCCGGGGAAGAGTAAACACTTTCTGCCGCGGATTCCGTCGCGGGCGCTTCGGTCTCGGGTTCCGCTGCCTCGACGCCGGATTCCACTGCGTCCTCTTCCGCCGCCTCACTTGGCGGTGCAGCCTCCTGTTCGGACTCTTCGACGTCGAGAGGTTTGGCCGCCTCCTTCTGTCGAGCGCCTTTCTTTTTTGGGATCGTTTTAGATTTTCGCGGAGGCATTGCGGCTATTTCTTGGGAAGAAAATCAAGCGGATCCACAGGAGTGCCGCGATATCGAATTTCGAAATGCAGTTTCACGCGATCGGTACCGGTGCTACCCATCTCTGCAATTTTCTGACCGCGTTTTATCACATTTCCTTCGCGCACGACAATCTTGTCGCAGTGGGCATACGCGCTCAAGAAGTCGGTGTTGTGCTTGACGATAATAAGCTGTCCGTATCCGCGCAGTCCACTCCCCTGGTACACCACAGTGCCGGGCGCGGCGGCCACGATCGGTTGTCCCGCTTTGCCGCCGACGTCGATGCCTTTGGATGCACCGCCGGTATTCGAGCGCGCGAGGAGACTTCCTTCGGTGGGCCACGTCCACGGGCCGAACGACAATGCGGCGGCCTTGAAGTTCGATGCCGGCGCGCTCGCACGGGTCGCTGCAACGACGGGCGCCGTATCCGTTTTGCGTAACGGTTTCTTGGCCTCGCGACTGGTGTCTGGTTTCTCGACGCCCTCGGCTGGCGCTACCACGCGCAACGACTGTCCCGGTTTGATCGTGTATGGCGCGACGAGTCTATTCCACGCGGCCAGATCGGCGACAAGGACGTCGTAGCGCGTCGCGATGCTGAAAAGCGTTTCACCTTTTTGCACGGTGTGCGAAGCCGGACCCGCGGTTTTGGCGGCCGCGGCGGTGGACGGGTACAAGCGGATCTTCTGGCCCGGTTTGATCGTGAACGGCGGCGCGATGCCGTTCCAGGTCGCGAGCTCGCGATAATCGCGCCCCGATTCCCAGGCAATGCTGTAAAGCGTGTCGCCCGCGACGACGTCGCGATACTCGGATTCCGGCTGACGCAGAGGTTTCCCCTGTTCGCTCACCGGCGCACCGGCGCGGTCGGCGCAAGCACCTAAACCCAATGCGACGGTCACAAGCCCGAGCCCCGTGTAACATCCCCAGGACCAGCGGCGGTGGCTCGGCTCCGAACTCAAGTTCGCCCTCGCACCAACGGCACGAAGCTCACGAACTCGATGCGTTCGTAGGTAAATCCCTTGTCGGTTCGCTGCACGAGTTGCAACTCCTGCGTACCTTGCCCGCCTACCGGCACGATCATGC
>JBGPGJ010000407.1:0-2681 GCA_041483795.1 Sulfurifustaceae bacterium | reverse complement strand
GTGGGGACGATGTGTTCGCGCACTACTCCGCTATCGAAATGGATGGCTACAAAACTCTTAAGGAAGGTCAACAGGTGGAGTTCGAGGTTCAGCAGGGTCCGAAAGGTCCGCAGGCATCGAACATTCACGCTCTTTCCAAGTAGTCGGCGTCGTCCACTACTGACGGATTGCCAAACCCGGCCTCGCCGGGTTTTCTTTTTTTCTTATGCGGCGCCGATCGGGGTCAAACGACTGGCGTCACGTCCATCAGCCGTTCATGTGGCGCACGACGCTCGCGCCGAATCCGGAGCTCGAAAGTATTTTCGCACCCTCGATACCCCGTGCCAAATCGTAGGTGACTTCTTTAGCCGAGATCGCGCCCTCCATGCCCTTGATCACGAGATCGGCGGCCTCGACCCAACCCATGTAGCGCAGCATCATTTCCGCCGACAGGATAAGCGAACCCGGGTTGACCTTATCCTGACCGGCGTACTTCGGCGCCGTACCGTGCGTGGCTTCAAACACACCCACGGCGTCGGCGATATTGGCGCCCGGTGCGATACCGATGCCACCCACCTGTGCGGCGAGCGCGTCGGATAGGTAATCGCCGTTCAAATTAAGTGTGGCAACGATGTCGTACTCCGCCGGCCGTAACAGTATCTGCTGGAAGAAGTTGTCGACGATCATGTCTTTGATGACCAGCGCGCGACCCGTCCTGGGGTTCTTGAGCTTGCACCAGGGGCCTTTATCGATCAGCTGCGCGCCGAACTCGCGCCGCACCAGCTCGTAACCCCAGGTACGGAACCCGCCCTCGGTGTACTTCATGATGTTGCCCTTGTGCACCAGGGTCAGCGAGCTGCGGTCATTATCGATCGTGTAACGCATCGCCTTGCGGATCAGGCGTTCGGAGCCTTCACGCGATACCGGCTTGATGCCGATCGCGGAGCTATCGGGAAAGCGGATTTGCTTGACACCCATTTCATTCTGCAAGAACGCGATGACCTTCTTCACCTCCGCGGAACCCGCCGGCCATTCGATACCGGCGTATATGTCCTCCGTGTTCTCACGGAAAATTACCATATTGGTAAGTTCGGGTTTCTTGATCGGAGTTTCGGTACCGCGAAAATAGCGAATCGGTCGCACGCAGGCGTAGAGATCGAGCTCCTGACGGATCGCCACGTTGAGCGAGCGCATGCCGCCACCGATCGGTGTCGTCAGTGGACCTTTGATGGAGACCACGTAACGGTTCAGCGCATCCAGTGTCTCGTCGGGCAGCCAATGGTCCCCGCCGTACATCTTCACCGCCTTCTCTCCGGCGTAGACTTCCATCCAGACGATGCTGCGCTTGCCACCGTAGGTCTTGTTCACGGCAGCGTCCACGACCACTTTCATGGCGGGTGTGATATCCACACCGATACCATCGCCCTCAATAAAGGGGATGACCGGGACATCCGGAACGTTCAGGGTATTGTCGGAATTAACCGTGATAGGTTGCCCGTTTGCGGGCACCTGGATTTTTTGGTACGCCATGGGTGTCGTTTCTCCGAGAACTCGCGGCGGGGTTTGCGCGGGCGCGTAGTATAGCGGCAATCGCCACGACATGCGTGTGCAGAATTTCCACGTGGCAAAACTACAATCGTGATTCGCTGGCGCCGGATCGAAATCGTCCTGATCTCACGGCGACCCCGCTCAAAGGGATTGTTGTAATCGGCGCATGCCAAGTCGCAGGCTAAATTGACACACTAAATGCTTACGTGTTGAATATTGCCATTCTTCAATAATACCCCCCGTTTGCGCCATGGGACGTTCCCGCAATCGTCTGTATTACAAACAGAACCGCCTGAAACAATTGCGCGCCTTCAGCTGTGCGGCGCAAACCGGCAGCGTCTCCAAGGCTGCCGAACGCTTACACCTGAGCCAGCCGTCGGTGACACTCCAGATTCAGGCGCTGGAGCGTGAGCTGGGCGTGACGCTGTTCGAGCGCCGCGGTCCCAAGATCCAGCTCACACCGGACGGCCGCAACCTGTATGAAATCGCGCAACCGCTGGTGCACGGTATAGACACGCTATCCGAAACCTTCGCCGCCGGCAGCGGCCGCATCACTTCGGGGGAGCTCTCGATCGCCGCCGGCGAGTCAACGCTGCTCTATCTGTTACCTGACCTGATCAAGCGCTTCGCGGATCAATACCCCAGTATTCGCATCAAATTGCAAAACGTCACCGGACGCGACGGGCTCGCATTGTTGCGCGCCGATGAGGCCGACCTCGCCGTCGGCTCGATGCTCGATGCGCCGGACGACATCACCTACCGTCCGGTCTTCACCTACGATCCGGTGCTCATCGTGCCGCTCGATCACCCGCTGGCGCGCAAAAAACAACTGCGGCTGGAAGACGTCAGCCCGCATGGACTTATCCTGCCGCCGCGGCATCTATCCACGTGGAGCGTGGTGGATACGGTGTTTCGTCAACACAACCTCGATTACACGGTCACGCTTGAGGCCGGCGGTTGGGAGGTTGTCAAAAAATACGTTGAATTGGGACTCGGCATCTCGATCGTGACCAGCATCTGTCTCACCGGCCACGAGCGCCTCGCCGCCATTTCGCTCGACCGCTACTTCCCGAAACGAACCTACGGTGTCGTGCTGCGACGCGGGAAATTCCTTACGCCTCAAGCGCGGCTATTCATCGAGATGATGGACCCGG
>JBGPGJ010000406.1:0-2692 GCA_041483795.1 Sulfurifustaceae bacterium | reverse complement strand
TTATCGAAACGCCGGATGCCGTGCTGGTGGCACACAAAGGCCAGTCTCAAAACGTGCGCGAAATCGTGGATCGGCTGAAACGCGAGAAACGCAGCGAGTATCAAGTGCACCGACGCGTGTATCGACCGTGGGGTAGTTACGAAGGAGTGGATGCGGGAGATCGCTTCCAGGTGAAGCGCCTGATCGTCAAGCCGGGGGCGGCGCTGTCGCTGCAATTACACCACCATCGCGCCGAGCATTGGGTGGTGGTAAAAGGGACCGCGCGCGTGACTCGCGGCGAGGACGTATTCATGCTAACCGAAAACCAATCGACTTTTATTCCGCTCGGGGTCAAACATCGTCTCGAGAATCCCGGCAACTTCTCGCTGGAGATCGTCGAAGTGCAATCGGGCGCCTATCTCGGCGAGGACGACATCGTGCGGTTTGAAGACGTGTATAACAGGCACAAGACATGAAAAAGGTAGCGCTTATTACCGGTATCACCGGCCAGGACGGCGCGTATCTCGCGGAGTTCTTGCTCAAGAAGGGCTACGAGGTGCACGGTATCAAGCGCCGCACGTCACTTTTCAACACCGATCGAATCGACCACTTATACCAGGATCCACACGAGAAGAATCGCCGCCTCATCCTGCATCACGGCGATATGACCGACTCAAGCAGTCTTATCCGCGTGGTGCAGCAAGTTCGGCCGGACGAGGTTTATAACCTCGCCGCACAGAGTCACGTTGCCGTGTCGTTCGAGGAGCCGGAGTACACCGCCGATTCGGACGCCTTGGGCGCACTGCGGTTGCTTGAAGCGATTCGCATTCTTGGGCTGGAAAAAAAGACTCGTTACTACCAGGCCTCGACGTCGGAACTGTACGGAAAGGTCATGGAAATTCCGCAAAAGGAAACCACTCCGTTTTATCCGCGTTCGCCTTACGGTGTGGCCAAGTTGTATGCCTATTGGATCACGGTGAATTACCGCGAGGCCTACGGCATGTACGCCTGCAATGGGATCCTTTTCAACCACGAGGGACCGACCCGTGGAGAAACCTTCGTCACCCGCAAAATCACCCGCGCACTCGCTCGCATCTACCTCGGTCTGCAGGACTGTCTGTATCTCGGCAACCTCGACGCAAAGCGCGACTGGGGCCACGCGCGCGATTTCGTCGAGGCCCAGTGGCTGATGTTGCAACAAAAGCAACCGGAAGATTTCGTGATCGCCACAGGCAGGCAGTTCAGCGTGCGCGACTTCGTAAACGCCGCTGCAAGAGAACTCGGCCTAACTCTGAGCTGGCGCGGCAAGGGTGTGAAAGAGACGGCCGTTCTTGCGAAGGTCGGCGATGGCGCGAAGATGGGAATTCGCAAAGGTCAGAAGGTTGTGCGCGTAGACCCGCGTTACTTTCGGCCGACCGAAGTGGAAACGTTGCTGGGCGATGCGCGCAAGGCAAGACGCAAACTCCGCTGGAAACCTAAGGTCAGCTTCAAGGAATTGGTTGCGGAGATGATGCGCGAGGATCTTAAGTCAGCTGAGCGGGACGCGCTGGTCAAGCGCCACGGGTATTCCGCCTACGACTATCACGAGTAATAATGAACACCGATAGTAAAATTTACGTCGCCGGTCACCGCGGGCTGGTCGGCTCGGCGCTGATTCGCTGCTTGCAGAGCGGGGGATATCGTAACGTCGTGACGCGCACACATGCAGAACTCGAAATGATGAATCAGGCGGCTGTACAACAATTCTTCGCCAGCGAACAACCCGAATACGTATTTCTGGCTGCGGCCAAGGTCGGCGGCATTCACGCGAACAAAACCTATCCAGCCGAGTTCATTTATCAGAATCTCGCGATACAAACCAACGTGATTCACGCGGCTTATCAGTACAAGGTAAAAAAGCTGCTTTTTCTCGGGTCGAGCTGCATTTATCCCAAGCACGCCCCGCAGCCAATGAAAGAGGAGCACCTGTTAACGGGCCAGCTTGAGCCGACCAACGAACCCTACGCGATCGCTAAGATTGCCGGTATAAAGATGTGTGCGGCTTACAATCGGCAGTACGGTACGAATTTCATGTGCGTCATGCCATCGAATCTGTACGGCCCGGGCGATAATTTCGATCCGCAAAACTCGCACGTAATTCCAGCATTGATCCGACGCATGCACGAGGCCAAGGTCAAGGGCAATTCGGAGGTGGCGATCTGGGGAACGGGTAAGCCGCGACGGGAGTTTCTCTACAGTGACGACTTGGCAGATGTCTGTGTGTTTCTTCTCGAGCGCTTCGACACCGGGAAGATAGGGGAATTCATAAATGTTGGTGTTGGGAGCGATCTTACGATCCGTGAGTTAGCTGCTGAGGTAGCAGAGGTAGTCGGGTTTCCGGGTCGGTTCGTGTTTGATTCGAGCAAACTGGACGGCAGCCCGCAAAAGCTGCTTGACGTATCCCGCATGCAAGCGTTTGGATGGGGTGCACGGACTTCCCTGCGGGATGGGCTGAAAAAAACCTACCAGGAGTTTTTGGTGCGTCAGGAATGTGTCCATAGCCAATCTTCGCACCATCAGATGAAACCACGGGCTTGCCCGCGAGCTCGGCAAAGTAGAGCATGCTTCGATTGTAGTCCTGTAATTTTACCTGCGTCAACACCCCTTATAGGGTAGTTCGGATTATTTTGAGACGCTACGGGTAGGAATCTTGTTGCAAATACCGGGGTATCAG
>JBGPGJ010000405.1:0-2706 GCA_041483795.1 Sulfurifustaceae bacterium | reverse complement strand
TGCTCGTGCGCGACGGCGGTGTGCGCGGTACCGTCATTATGACCAGTGGCGCGTTGAATGGTCTTGAGTTGATCGGCGATGGGATTGCGCGCGCCGAGGCCGGTGTGGCGTGCGCAAAGGTCGCGCGCTTCTCAGTTTCGCACGGGTTCGTGGGCGCGGAATTCCTTGCCGGTATTCCCGGCACGGTCGGTGGCGCGCTTGCCATGAACGCCGGTGCCTTTGGCGGCGAGACTTGGAACATCGTACACGCAATCGAAACACTCGATCGCGCCGGCCGACGTCGCACGCGAACGCCGCCCGATTACCGCGTGAGCTACCGGCACGTGGACGGCCCGAAAGACGAATGGTTTGTCGCGGCGCACTTCCGGCTCGCCAAGGGCGAGGCAGCGAAAGCAAAGACGCTTATAAAATCATTGCTCTCAAAACGTGGCGCCACACAGCCGACGCAACTGCCGAACGCCGGGTCGGTGTTCAAAAACCCGCCGAACGATTTCGCCGCGCGCCTGATCGAGGCGAGCGGCCTGAAAGGCGCACGTGAGGGTTGTGCCTGTGTGTCCGATCTACACGCGAATTTCATCGTGAACAGCGGCGGCGCGAGTGCGGCCGAGATCGAGCGGCTGATCCTGCGCGTGCAGGCGGAGGTTGAAAAAAAACACGGTGTGCGTCTGGAATTAGAGGTGCGTGTCATTGGGTGAAGCGGAGTTTTCGCGAACACACTTAACGTGTGTTCGTGCCGCTGAACGCCGGAACACGGATGGTCCGGCCGGGCTCAACCGAACTTGCAGATGCGACGCCATGGACGGCAAGTAGATTGGTCGAGGTCAGGCGATGTGAAATGGGTTCAATGACGAAAAATTTTGGCAAGGTCGCGGTGCTGATGGGCGGGCGCTCGGCGGAGCGCGAGATTTCGCTTTTGAGCGGCAATGCCGTGCTCGCGGCGCTCAAGCGCAAGGGGGTGGATGCCTACGCGTTCGATCCAAGCGAGCGGCCGCTCGAGGATTTGAGGCGAGAAGGTTTCGTGCGCGCCCACATTGCGTTGCACGGACGTTACGGCGAGGACGGCACCGTGCAAGGCGCGCTCGAACTCTTGGGAATTCCCTACACCGGCAGCGGTGTGATGGCGTCCGCCATCGCCATGGACAAGTGGCGCACAAAACTCATCTGGCAGGCGGTGGGGATCCCGACGCCGCGCTATGCCTTGCTTGAGGGCGACAGCAACTTCGGTGCGATTGTGAAACAACTCGGGTCGCCGCTGATCGTCAAACCCGCATGCGAGGGGTCGACCATCGGCCTGACGAAAGTGACGGCGGCGAAGGATCTGGTCGAGGCCTATCGGCGCGCAGCGCGGTACGACAACTTGGTGCTTTGTGAGGAGTTCATCGCGGGTCAGGAACTGACCGCTTCGATTTTGGGTACGACCGCGCTGCCACTCGTGCGTATTCAGCCGTCGGCCGAATTCTATGACTATCAGGCCAAGTATTTCTCCGATGAGACGAAGTACTTCTGCCCCAGCGGTATGCCGCCGGATCAGGAGCGGATGATTCAGGAGCAAGCGCTCAAGGCCTACGGCATCGTGGGTTGCCGAGGGTGGGGGCGAGTGGATGTGATCCTGGCAAACAACGGGCAGCCCTATTTTCTCGAGGTCAACACCTCGCCCGGCATGACCGGCCATAGCCTGGTGCCGATGGCGGCGAAACAGGCCGGCATCGATTTCGACGAATTGTGCCTGCGCATTCTGGAGACGTCTTTCTTATGACAGGACGAGCGAGCGTAGCGAGCAGGGCTTCGTTTTCGACAGGACGAATGAGCGAAGCGAATAGGGCTTCCGTTTTGAACCACGCTGACGCCAACCGCCAAGCTTCACTCGCAACGCTGTTCGACTCGGCGCTGTGGGTGTTCACGGCGCTGATTGCGCTCATCGCGATGATTCTCGGGGCTGACTGGATTTTGCGCGCGGCTACGTTTCCGGTGCAAGCGGTGCGTTTCGAGGGCGAGTTCAAGCGCGTCACGCAAGCCGAGCTCGAGACGGCCGTGATGGACACCGTGCGCGGCAATTTTTTGCGCCTCGATTTGGAGGCGGTCAAAGCGAAGGTGGAGCGTTTGCCGTGGGTACAGAGTGCCACGGTGCGCCGCGCCTGGCCGCGCGATGTGACCGTGCAATTCACCGAACAACGCTTGCTCGCGCGCTGGAACGCCGATGCCTGGGTGAATCAAGCGCTCGAAGCAGTGCGTGTGACCGGTGACGATCTGCCACGGGATGTGCCGCGGCTCGAAGGGCCCGAGGGCACACAGGCGCAGGTATTCGAGCGCTATCGGACATTGAGCGCTTTGCTCGCCGCATCGGAACTGGCGTTGACGCGTCTCACGCTCACGCCGCGCCGGACCTGGCGGCTTGCAGTCAACGAGATACCGGGACGGTCAAGTGTCGATCTCCTGCTCGTGCTCGATCGCGACGAACCGGAGCAGAAGGTTGGCCGCTTCGCGCGCGCCTGGCCGTGGCTCGCGCGCGAACGCCACGCGATACGCCAGGTGGATCTGCGTTACACCAATGGGTTTGCAGTGCAGTGGAAGGCCGACCGGACGTCCACCGGCGTAACAGGAGAAGGCTGATTATGGCGAAGAGAGACGATGAGAAATTGATTGTGGGCCTCGATATCGGCACCTCCAAAGTGCTGGCGATCGTGGGCGAACTCACTACGAACGGCG
>JBGPGJ010000404.1:0-2710 GCA_041483795.1 Sulfurifustaceae bacterium | reverse complement strand
GCCACACGCTGGCTAACGATGGCCTTGTCGTATTGGTCGTAACGGTACATCCGCCGATTCACCTGTTTTTCTAAGTTCTAGTTCGCGATTCTTTGCCGAATCTCAAAACACCAGTCTACCGCCGATCAGGGCCAGCATTACGGCGAGCGTCGGCCGCAACACTCTTTCCGGAATCCGCGACGCCAGGTGACTGCCCATGTAAATTCCAGGCAGCGACCCGAGCAACAAGCTCGCGAGCAGCTGCCAGTCCACCGTACCGAGCGCCGCATGGCCCAGGCCGGCCACCGCAGTGAGTGGTACGGCATGGACGATATCGGTCCCGACGATCTGTACCAGCGAAAGTCGTGGGTACAGAAAAAACAACATCGCTGCACACATCGCCCCCGCGCCTACCGAAGAAATCGTAACGAGTACACCAAGGACTATTCCCATCGCCACCGTCGCTACCGAAACCGTTCGTTCGCTCCAGGCCGATCGGTGGCTCAGCCGCCGCCGCGCGTATTCACGTAACCGCTCCTTGAACAACAGCGCGAGCGCCGTAAAAATCAGCGCCACGCCGAGGGTAGTGGTGATCAGGGCCGAGAACGTACGGGTATCCAGCGCAAGATATCTGAGCACCAGGATCGTCAAGGTCGCCGCCGGCAAACTGCCCGCCGCGAGCAGCCCCGCGATTTTCCAATTCACGTTACCCCGTCGTGCGTGGACCCAGCTGCCGCCGGATTTTGTTAGCGCCGCGTATAGCAAGTCCGTCCCCACGGCGACGGCAGGCGAGATACCGAAAAAGAGCACCAACAGCGGTGTCATTAAAGACCCGCCACCGACCCCCGTGAGCCCGACAATAAACCCTACTGCCAGACCCGAAACCGTGTATGCCAAATCCATGGCTCGATCTATCCCGATTAGACTTACAGGCAAATCCTAGTGGATTAATTATATTTTACCAAAGAATATTGTGTTACTTTATTATTCCCTTTTAGTATTTAGAATTTCCCTATGAAACTCCAGCAATTACGGTATCTGCGGGAGATAGTCCGGTCCAGCCTCAATATTTCCGAGGCGGCGCAGGCGCTGCATACCTCTCAGCCGGGGGTGAGCAAGCAGATCCGGCTGCTCGAGGACGAACTCGGTATGCGCATTTTCGAACGTCACGGCAAGCGTATCGTGAATATTACGCCTCTGGGAAAGGCCGTACTGGCGATCGCCGAGCGTTTGCTGGCGGAAGCGGAAAATCTGAAACGGGTCGGCGAGGAGTTCAGTAACGAAGCCACCGGCCGTTTTGTTATCGCTACCACGCATACCCAAGCGCGCTACGTCCTGCCGCCGGTCATCAAACGCTTCATCGAGCTGTATCCGGGAGTGCAGCTCAACGTGCGTCAGGGCAATCCCACCCAGGTCGCACAACAGGTCGTTTCGGGCGAGGCCGACATCGCGATTGCCACGGAGGCGTTCGAGTTTTTCGAGGAGCTGGTGCTGTTGCCGTGCTATCAGTGGAACCGTTGCGTCGTAACGCCGCCGGGACATGCGCTGCTCAAGGAGAAACCGCTGACCTTGGAGGCGATCGCGCGCTATTCCATCATCACCTACGACTTTGCCTTTACCGGCAGATCGCGCGTGAACAAGGCGTTCGAACTGCGCAAGCTGACGCCAAACGTGGTGCTCACCGCACTCGATGCGGACGTCATCAAGACTTACGTCGAACTGGGTCTCGGCGTGGGAATTGTCGCAACCATGGCGTTCGATCCCAAGCGTGACGTTAGTCTGCGCGCGACAGATGCCGCGCATCTGTTCGAATCCAGCACCACGCGCATCGGTCTGCGGCGCGGCGCTTACCTGCGGCGCTACGTATACGACTTCATCGAGCTATTCGCACCACATTTGAAGCGCGGTACCATCGAAGCCGCGATGAAGGGCGGCGGAACGCAGTATGAATTATAGGTGCGCAGATCAGGCGCGCGCTTTTGCCAGCGCCTGCGCGAGTGTCGTGGATCCTGAATCTGAAATCTTGCGCGCGAGACCCTTCACTATCTGTCGCACAATCCCTGGTCCTTGGTAGATGAATGCGGTGTAAATCTGCACCGCCTCAGCGCCGGCCACGAGTTTTTCCCAGGCGTCATCGGCGTTCTCGATGCCGCCGACGCCGATGATGGGAACCCGGCCTTGGAGGCGGCGATAAAGTTTACGGATCATTTCGGTCGAGAGTGCTTTGAGCGGCTGGCCGCTCAGACCGCCGGCCTCGCGCGCGAGCGGCTCATGTTCGAGATTGGGCCGCGCGACGGTGGTGTTGGTTGCAATCGCTGCATCGAAGTTGTGACGCAAGAGGAGCTGCGCGATCTCGGCGATCTGGGCGTCGTCGAGATCCGGCGCGATCTTAAGTGCGATCGGAACACGACGTCCATAGTGGGTCGTTAATTCCAAAAGCTCCGACTGAAGTCCAGAAAGCAGCGATGCGAGTTGTTCGCCTTCCTGCAATGCACGCAAGCCGGGCGTGTTTGGCGAAGAAACATTAACGGTGATGTAATCGGCATACGGATGTACCGCGCGCAAGACCAGAACGTAATCTTCGAGCGCACGTTCGTTAGGAGTGTCTTTATTTTTTCCGATATTGATGCCAATGGGGCGGGATCTCTTCCAGCGCCGCAGGTTCGCAATGAACATTTCCATGCCGACGTTGTTGAAGCCCATGCGATTGATGAGTGCCCGTACCGATGTG
>JBGPGJ010000403.1:0-2737 GCA_041483795.1 Sulfurifustaceae bacterium | reverse complement strand
GATATACCGCGCGCGGTCACGCGCGCGGTATTGCAGAACGTGCTCATGCTGTTTCTGCTCGATGCCGTCATCACCTACGTGTTCTTTGTATGAGAGTGGCACCGCAGGGAACTGCCGCATTGCAACTGGACGATGTAACCGCTGACTCGTTGCGCGCGCTTTCCTGCAACGTGGCGCCGGGACAGATCGCGCGTTTCATGTGTGCGGTGCAGGAACAGCGCGAGCAGTTATGGACGTTGCTCACGGGTTCGCAGCCACCGCGTCGTGGGCGAGTACGCTTCGCGGGACAGGACCTGTATGCGCTTCTGGGACACGAGCGCTTGTCGCTGTTGCAGCGCGTCGGCGTAGTGCCGCACGACGGCGGTCTTATCAGCAATCTTAAAGTGTGGGAAAACATCGTGCTGCCGGTCTGGTATCACCGAGGGACCGACGCATCTCAGGTCGAGACGAGTGTGGTCGGCATTTTTCGTCAGTTCGGGTTGGACAATGACTCGATTCGTGGTCTGATGCAGCGATTGCCGGATCAGTTGAGCGCGGTCGAGCGGCGCTGGGTCGCCGTCGCGCGCGCGATGCTGATGGAGCCGGATATAATGATTTACGATGCGCCCTTCACGGGGGTCGAACGGGAAGCCGCCGCGCGGTTGCTGCGGTTGATGGTTGAGTTTCATCGCGCACGCACCGAACGGGCGTCGGTGTTTTTGCTACCCGACGAACCGATCTCGGAACGCGTGCCGGCCGACGTGACGATCGCGCTGGAGACCTAGCGATGGCAATTTTGCAAGACGACGACGCACGTTTCCGGTACCTGAGCCGGAAGATCGGTATTTTTCTTCTCGTTGCCGCCGCCGGTATCGTGCTCACGCTTGTGTCGATCGGACTCCGGCAGGAGCTGTTCGCGCCCAGGACAAGGATTTTCTTCGTTACCGATAGCGGACGTGACATTGCCCCAGGCATGTCGGTCAAGCTCTCGGGATTCAATATTGGAAAAGTCAAACGACTCGCGTTCACCGAGCAGGCGACCGTGAAAGTGATACTTGAAGTCAATGACGAGTACATGAAGTGGGTGCGCAAGGATTCGAAGGCGCGGTTGCTGAAGGAGGGCGTGATCGGCGACACCGTAATCGAAGTGGCGCCGGGTTCGGAGCAAAGCCCGGCGCTGGCGAAGGATAGCGAGATCGCTTTCGAGCGCGAGCTGGGTATCGGCCAGCTCATCGACGAGCTTTATGCAGAGGTGCGGCCGCTCATTCAGGATTTGAGAAGTGTCGTGCGTCGCGCCGATACATTGCTCGCGGGTTTGCCTGCGACGCGTGAGCGGTTGGATGCGGTGCTCGCGAGCGCGCAGCGCAATTTCGAGAACTTGGAAAAGGTCACGGCGACCGAACTGCCGGCGGCGGTGCGCGGCGGTCGGGAGGTGGTCGAGAGTTCGAAAAAAGTCGTGGATTCGGTGAGTCGGACTTGGCCCGTCAGTAATAACATCGAGCAGCCCAAGGCCGGGGTGTTGCCGCTCGACAGTTACGGAAGCGCGGCGCCTGCCCGCGCGGCGCCGAAATGAACCGAGTTATCTGCGGAGTGTTTGTTGCGACATTGCTCGCCGCATGCGGCTCGGCGCCACCGGTGCGGCCGGCAACGGAGGAGGCGGCGATCCAATGGAACCAACGCGGTCAGGAGGCCTACCGCCACGGCGAAATGCAACAAGCGCTCGCCGCATACGAAGAAGCGCTGCGACTTTACTCCTCCGTCGAACAAGGTGAAGGGATTGGAATCGCACTCCTCAACGTCTCGACCGTGTATCGTCGTCTCGGTGACCGTGCCGCTGCCGTGAAGGCCCTCGATCGGATACTCGCCGGCGGTGGGATCGCGATTCCGACGCATTATCGGGCCGAGGCGGCTTACCGGCGTGCCCACTTGGATTTCGAAGCCGGCGACATTGCCGGTACCAGTGCCTGGATCGAGCGCGCGCAGGCGTTGTGTACAGAAACGATCTGCGACGCGGTCGGGCGACTGCCTAACTTGAAGGCACGTGTTGCACTGGCGCGCGACGATATTTCAGCTGCCGAGGCAGAAGCGCGCCGCGGGCTCGACGTTAACCGGCGCCGGGGCGATGCGCTTGAGGAGGCAAACTCGCTGCGTCTACTCGCGGATGCCGCCGTTCGCCGAGGGCAGCACCCGCAAGCGGTCGCGTTTTACGAGCAGGCGCTCGCACTCGACAAGGGTGCGGCCGAACCGGGGAAAATCGTTCTTGATCTTTTGGGGACAAGTCGCAGTCTCGCGGCGCAAGGTAAAGTCACTGAAGCCGCTGACTATGCCGAGCGCGCCCGGCGGGTGGCTGAGAGCATTGACGATAGCCAAGGTGAAAAGGAGGCGCGGTCTTTGAAATAATCCCGCGAGCGGCAGATTGCCGACGGCGGCGTATCGGTCGTGCCGGAGACGCATCGATTCAACTAGGTTCATTTCAACCCCAGGAGGAGATATGGACACGAAACGTTGGTTGTTAGCGAGTATCGCGGTTGTCTTCGTGGTGGGCGTGCTCGAGTTTGCGATTCACGGCTGGCTGCTCGGCGACATTTATAAACAAACAGCGTCGGTCTGGCGGCTAGAAGCCGACATGAGGCAGGTGATGTGGTTGTTCTGGATCGGCTATCTGATCTTCGCGCCGGTGTTCGTACTGATTTATGTTAAAGGGTACGAAGCCGGGAAGAGCGGCGTCGGCCAAGGTCTGCGCTATGGCGTGTACATG
>JBGPGJ010000402.1:0-2746 GCA_041483795.1 Sulfurifustaceae bacterium | reverse complement strand
CGGCGCGCATCTCGCGCGTATCGCGGACGTGGTGCTGGAAGAATGTCTCGCCGTGGCGGCACGGGTGTTGAATGCGCGTCACGGACAACCGCGGTGTCCGGGCGCGGCGTCGCCCCCCGGGTTCGCGGTCATCGGCTACGGCAAACTCGGAAGCCTCGAACTCGGCTACGCCTCCGATCTCGATATGATTTTCCTTTACGAAGGATGCGAGGACGGCGCCACCGACGGTGCGCGCAGCGTGCCGAACGAGGAATTCTTCGCCCGCCTCGGGCAGCGGCTGATTCACCTGTTGACGACGCGCACACCGAGCGGCGTGCTCTACGAGGTGGACATGCGACTTCGGCCCTCCGGCAAGAGCGGCACGCTTGTCACCAGTCTCGCGGCCTTCCGCGAATACCAAAACACCCAGGCCTGGACCTGGGAGCACCAGGCCCTGGTACGCGCGCGCGCCATCGCGGGCAGCGAGCCGCTGCGCCGGAGCTTCGCCGAGGTGCGCCGGGAAATCCTGTGCCAGCCGCGCGATGTCGAGCGGCTCAAACAGAAAGTGGCCGAAATGCGGGGCCGCATGGCGCTGGGCCACCCGCCCTCGGAAACGGGTTTCGACCTCAAGCATTCCCGCGGCGGTATCGTGGACATCGAATTTATGGTGCAATACTGGATCCTGCGGTGGGCGCACGCGCATCCCGTGCTCATCCGCCACACGGACAACATCGGTATCCTGGAAGCCCTGCACGCACAGGGTCTGCTGGAGGCCAGGCGGTCGGTATTATTGGCAGAAGCCTACCGCCGCTACCTTTCCATGGAGCATCGGCTGAAACTCGCGGAGCGCGGGTCCGTGACCGACCCGGCGGCGCTCGGCGATTTGCCGCGGGAGATAGGACGCATATGGGACGAGACATTCAATTAAACGAGAAAAGGGTTACCGATATGTCCATGGCTGATCGCGACGGCGTCATCTGGTACGACGGCAAACTCGTGCCGTGGCGCGAAGCGACAACGCACGTGCTCACGCACACGCTGCATTACGGTATGGGGGTGTTCGAAGGCGTGCGCGCATACAAAACGGCCAAGGGCACGGCCATTTTTCGTCTGCAGGCGCATACCGATCGCCTGTTCCGCTCGGCGCACATCCTCGGGATGAAACTCCCCTACGACAAGAACACGATCAACGAGGCGATCCGCACTTCGGTGCGCGACAACAAACTGGAGTCGGCGTACATCCGCCCGATGTGCTTCTATGGAGCCGAGGGCATGGGGCTGCGCGCCGACACTTTAAAAGTGCACGCGATTGTCGCCGCCTGGTCGTGGGGCGCGTATCTCGGTGAAGACGGACAGAAGAACGGCATCCGCGTGCGCACCGCCTCTATCACACGTCATCACGTCAATATCACCATGTGCAAGGCCAAGGCCAACGGCAACTACATGAACTCGATGCTGGCGCTGCGCGAGGCGCTGTCGGCCGGCTGCGACGAAGCGTTGCTGCTCGATCCCGAAGGTTACGTCGCCGAAGGCTCGGGCGAAAACATCTTCATCGCGCGCGACGGCGTGCTGTATACGCCCGAACTCACCTCGGCGCTCGACGGTATCACCCGCAATACCGTGGATCGGTTGGCGGCCGACATCGGCGTCAAGGTCGTGGAAAAACGCATCACGCGCGATGAAGTGTACATCGCCGACGAAGCCTTCTTCACCGGTACCGCCGCCGAAGTGACGCCGATCCGCGAACTCGACGGTCGCGTCATCGGCGCCGGCAAGCGCGGCCCCATCACCGAGAAGCTCCAGAGCATGTACTTCGACCTTGTGCACGGACGCGGCACCAAGTATCCAGAGTGGCTAACACCGATTGCGTAAGGCGTAAGGAGTTAGGCGTAAAGAGTCAAAGTATGGCGCGCTTCTTTTCTCTTCACTCCTTACTCCTCACTCCTCACCAAATTTCAGGAGAGCATTGTGGCAAATGACACGACCAGCGCGCGGCCGGCCCGCGGCGGCAATATGGTGGCGAACGCGGAGACTCGCTACGAGATCACGCGCCAAGACCTGCCCTTGCACTGTCCTATGAAAGGCATGTCGCTTTGGAATTCGCACCCGCGCGTGTATCTGCCGATAGAAAGCACCGGTGAGGAGCGCTGCCCGTACTGCGGAGCGGTGTATGTGTTGAAAGACAAGTAAGCGCCTGCAATACCGCGCGCCATATCTCAAGTTCGATACACCCATCCGTTGCAGATTGCCAACGCGCCAATCGAGCCGGCGCTGCACAGCGTCCGTTCTCGAATGAGGGACGCGCGCCGCTTCGGCGCGCGTCCCGCTCGACAAAAAAGTTAGGCAAACACGTTACTTAGCAAGAAGCTGCCAAGCGAGCGTCATCTGTGAACCGAAGCCTACGACGAACGCCAGCGTCCGGACCCAGGGCACGGCGAAGGTATAGGCCGCGAGATGTACCACGCGCGCCCAGAAATAGACCGAACACGCAAGCGCCGTTGCGCTATTGCTGACGCCGGCAACATGGGCCGCCAGCACCAAGACGGCGAACACCACCAGATTCTCGATGGCGTTCGCATGCGCGGCCAGCATGCGCTGTGCCCACGGGGACTGGGGCTTCGGATTCTTCGGATAGCCGACCGTATCCATAAGACCCCATACCGCAATCCGGTCCAGGATGTAGGGGATCCAGATCAAGGCCGTGAGTGTCGTGACCAAAACCAAATACATTAATTCTGTCTTCATCGTTTTCTCCTTTTCTTGCGTT
>JBGPGJ010000401.1:0-2769 GCA_041483795.1 Sulfurifustaceae bacterium | reverse complement strand
CGGGACCGAAGCGCGCCTCGCCGTAAATGCGCAGCCGTACGCCGCGCGCGAGGTTCTGTTGTTGCAACGCATTGAAGTGGAAAAAGCGCAAGTGCACATGGCCGGTACCGTCGGCCACGCGCGCGATGAGGTTGCGCCGGCCGCGGTACACCACGTCGGCGAGCTCGACCGTGCCCGCCACCAGCGCCGCGCGTCCGGGCGCAAGCGCGCCGATGGACGTGAGACGCGTGCGATCTTGGTAGCGATGCGGTAGATGAAATAACACGTCCTGCACGGTGCGCAGACCGAGGCGCGTGAGCTTCTCCGCGAGCTTCGGTCCCACGCCCTTGAGCGCCGTCACCGGCAGCGACGCGATATCCATAGGAACAACTCAACGCAGAGACGCAGGGACGCGAAGAAAGCGTTCAAGTTCAAGATGAGGAGAAACCGTATTCTCTTTTGCTACCACGAAATCACAGGCCCCGCTAGCTGCGTTTCTTTGTCGCTTTTCTTTGCGCCTTCGTGCTGCGCAGGATACGCGAATGTCGCGAGCGCAGGGGTGAGCCGGAAGCAGTCGTCAACACATTTAACATGTGTTCACGCCGGCGAACGGGTGCAACGCTTTTTTGTTGCACCCTGGGCTGCAAGCTGGAGCGACCGCCTTTGCGTTGAGTTTTTCTTTTCACTGGCTGGCCGAGCACCAAGACCGCATCCATCTCGACCGCAGCACCCTTGGGCAGCGCCGCGACGCCAATCGTAGCGCGCGCCGGATACGGTTCCTTGAAGCGCTGCGCCATCGCTTCGTTCACGAGCGCAAAGTGCGTCAGGTCGGTGAGATAGATATTGAGCTTGACCGCGTCTTGCAGGCTCGCGCCGGCCGCGTGCGCAACCGCTGCAAGATTCTCGAACACAAGCGCGATCTGGGCGCGCATGTCTCCGCTCTCCAACTCCATCGTCTGCGGCACGAGCGGAATCTGGCCGGAGAGATAAACGGTGTCGCCGACTTTCACCGCCTGGGAATACGTGCCGATCGCCCGTGGGGCGTTCGAAGTGCTAATGGGGGTTTTCTTCATCTTGCTCCTCGCTCCAATTTTAAAAAAGGCTCAAAGAGCGCAAAGGGTTTTCTATAAAATTCTTCTAAATTTCTTTGCGTCCTTCGCGTCTTTGCGGTGAATAATGATTTAGTGCTTTATCCCTTCCTGCGGCTGACGCGCACCACAGCATCGAGCCCACGCAGGCGGCGCATGACGCGCGCCAGGTGCACGCGGTCGCGCACCTCGACGGTGAAATCCATTGTCATGACCTGGCTGTCACGTTCATCGGAACTGACGGCATCAATGTTGGCCTCCTGCTCGGCGATGATCGCGGCCACGGACGCAAGCACGCCGCGCTGGTTTTTCACCTGCACGCGAATATTCACTGGAAACACGTTCTGGATACCGTCCTCCCACTGCATGTCTATCCACTGTTCGGGGTGCTGGCGATACTTGGCAAGATTGGGACAATCGTCGGTATGCACCACGACCCCGCGGCCGGCGGAGAGAAAACCGACGATTGCGTCGCCCGGGATCGGATGGCAGCAACGCCCATAGGTCACGACGACACCCTCGGTGCCGCGGATCGCGAGCGCCGGCGTCTTGGCACCGCGCTTGAGCAGCTTGCGAAAACGGCGCGTGAGTGCGAAACCGGATTTCTCGGCCGCCGCGTTCGGGGCGAGCTGACGCGCCACCACCACCGCCAGACGATTTCCCAAACCGATGTCGTTCAACAACTGACTCCAGTTCGCCAATTTCAGGTTCGCGAGCAAGGTCTTGCGCTGTGCCTCGGTCATCTGCGCAGGATCTACGCCGAGATCTTCCAGCGCGCGCTCGAGCAGCCGCTTGCCGAGTCTCACGGCCTCGCTGAATTTCTGGTTCTTGAGCAACTGACGGATATTGGCCCGCGCCTTGCCGGTGACCACGTAATCGAGCCACGCCGGGCTCGGGTGCGCCCATTTGGCGGTGACGACCTCGACGCGATCGCCGTTCTTGAGTACGGTGCGCAGCGGCGCGAGCTGCCCGTTGACCTTGCCCGAGATGCAATGGTTGCCGAGGTCGGTATGCACGTCGTAGGCGAAGTCCACCACGGTCGCGCCGCGCGGCAGCTTTTTGATCTCGCCGTTCGGCGTGAACACGTAGACCTCGTCCGGAAACAGATCCACCTTGAGATGTTCCAGAAACTCGTGTGAGTTGCCGGCCTTCTGCTGCGTCTCGAGCAGGTCCTTGAGCCATTGCAGCGCGCGCTGACGCATGGGGTCGTCGGCATCGCCGGTTTTGTACAACCAGTGCGAGGCGACACCGGCCTCGGCCACGCGGTGCATCTCGTGCGTGCGTATCTGCACCTCGATCGAGACACCGAAAGGACCGAATACCACCGTGTGCAGCGACTGGTAGCCGTTCGCCTTGGGGATGGCGATATAGTCCTTGAAACGACCGGGGATCGGCTTGTACAGGTTGTGCATCACACCCAACGCGCGATAACTGTTATCGGCCTTGTCCACCAGTACGCGAAAGCCGTAGACATCGTACACCCGCTCGAAGGACAGATGTTTCTGCTGCATCTTTTTATAAGTGCTGTAGAGATTTTTCTCGCGCCCCTGGATCTCGGCCTCGAGTCCTTCCTGCTCCAGGTGCTGCGCGACCGCATCGCGAAATTTTTCCACCAGCGCCTTGCGGTTGCCGTGGCGCTTGCGCATAGCCTCGGCGAGGATGCGATAGCGCAGCGGATATAGCGCGCCGAAGCCGAGATCCT
>JBGPGJ010000400.1:0-2770 GCA_041483795.1 Sulfurifustaceae bacterium | reverse complement strand
GAACTCGCCGTAACCGCCGAGAATGACAATTCTTCGTTTCAGGAATGTTTGCATCGGCAGCTGGCTGGCTGGTCTTTAGCGAGAGCGGTGATTATAAAGGGGACTCACGCTACAGACTCTGAACCACCGAGAATGCAGGGAGCTTCTCCATAAAAACCCCATGCCCGCTGAGATTCCCGCGGTGAAATCCGAATTTGCGGAAAAGCGCCACTCAGCGCCGCTTCTTGAGTGCCGCCAGTTCCTGCTTGAGCCTGTCGCGCTCGACCTTGACCTTGACTAACTCGGCGGTCAATGCCTCGACATTGGCCTGGCCTTGTTCGCCCTTGGAGCGTACTTCTTGCGTCTCCTTGTCCGCGTCCGCCAGCGTGACCTTGGCATCGGCCAACTCCTTTTCCAGGCTCGCTACCTTGGTCTTGAGTTCGTCGATTTCTTTATTGCCGCAGCCGATCGGCCCGGCCAGAACTATCGCCGCCAATACCGCCCACAACAGGTACTTCCTGGTCGTCATTTTGTGCAACTCTCCTATACTTGGTCTTAGGGAACCGGAAACGTTGAAGCGGCCGACAATGAAAGATGCGATCCGCGAACGGGATGATACGCGGGGCCGTTTCCCAGTCAACGCACGCGGATGCTGGGTCGGCACGCACGAATATCGGTTATCATCGTACGGGGGTTGAAACATGCGGATGCCAACGCTCTATCAATTTTTCCGCCATCAGCTGAGTCACGGCTTCGCGGCACGCGGCCTGACGGAACCCGCGACCGTGGATTACGTCAGCGATGTCCTCACTCGCTTCGCGCAGACACGGGCGCTTTACGGGATGACGGACACGCACGGACGGCCACTCGAGTACGTCGTGGATTTCATCAACGCCTGGCGCGACAACGAGACCCGCAGCGCCAATCGCGCGCGTGGGCGCCCGATTCTGCGACATCTCGGCGAATATACGCTGTTCATGAGCGGACTGTTTCGCGAGCGGCTCACGGCGCGCGGCGAACTCGACTACTACCTCGCGCAAGGCGCCAGCGCCTATGGGCAGTGCGCCGATGGCGAGCTGCATCCCGGTCGGCGTCATCTGTTCCAACGTCTACACGACAACTTCGTGCGCGTTGCGGACACGCTCGATGACATGCGTCGCGCGCGCTTTCCTCTGCGTGTGCCAGCCACCGCGGACAATATGGTCGCCGCCCTATGGCGGGTATAAAGCGGTGGGTGAAACGCCCCCGCGTTGAACGGTAGGACCTAATGCGGCTGCCCGTTCGGCCCCGTTTGGGTGCGACGGCGGTCATCGCCACCGCGTCGGTCCTTGCGTAGCGGATCCCAGCGCAACATTCCCCGTCGCTCATAGCCGCTGCGCCGCTCGTCGCGGCGGCGCTCGCTGCCCGTCGAATCCGGGTTCCCACCCCTACGTTTCATTTTTGCACCTTCGGCAAACGTAAACACTCTAGCACCCCCTCCACCGCCGCGAAAACGCCTGTCCCTGCGGTTTAGGCGTCAACCATGTGACCGCCGCCGCGTTAAACAGCAAGACAATGCCAAGGCATGCGCAGCGAGTCGCTGGACCAGCGCGGCAGGTACATCGAAAATAGCCGCCACCGTCCTCTACGAGGAACACCCGCTGGACTCTACGCGCGAGCTGGATCGTTTCCTGGCCTCGATCGAGCGGCGCGCCTTCGTTACCGCGCGCATCGCCACTGGCAACGCCGAGGACGCACTCGACATCGTGCAGGACGCGATGCTAGGACTGGCGCAACGCTACGCGCACCGGCCGGCGCAGGAATGGGGGGCGTTGTTTCAGACCATCCTGCAGAGCCGCATTCGCGACTGGTATCGTCGCGCGCGCGTACGCAACCGCTTTCGCGTCTGGTTCGGTAGCAACGATGAGGATGCCGGCGATCCCGTGGGTGAACTGCCGGATAGCGCCGAACCGGGACCGGAAGGCAGGATCGGGCACGCGCGGGCGATGGGCGTGCTTGAGCAGGCATTGAATCGTCTACCCTTGCGCCAGCAACAGGCGTTCGTGTTGCGCGCCTGGGAAGGATTGGACACGCGCGCAACGGCGCGGGCGATGGGATGTTCGGAAGGCAGCGTCAAAACGCATTACTCGCGTGCCTGCGAGGCCTTGCGTGAAGCACTGAAAGACTACGAACCATGAGCGGTGATAGCGTGACTGGAAACAAGATTGAGGACGAACTTCCGCTTGCGCGCACGCAGCTCGATCGCGCGGCGGCAAAGCTGGACACTACGATCGTCACACGGCTGCGCGCCGCGCGGTTGCATGCCGTCGCCACGGCGGGCGAAACGGGGATGTCGCGGATGCATTTAACGTGCATCCGCGCCGTTGAGCGGGTGAAACGAGTTTTGTTTCACCCTGGGCGGCAACCGGAGCGCCGCCCCGGGCGTGCCATAGGTTGGCTACCGCTCTGCGCGGCGACAGCGGCGGCGCTGGTCGCCGTCACGGTGACGCTGCTCTGGTGGCACATGCCCGAACCGGCGGCCATGACAGCCGTCACGGAAGATTTCGAATGGTTGCTGGCGAAAGAAAGTCCGGACTTGCTCGACGAACTCGAGTTTTACCATTGGCTCGGGGATGAACCCGATGCCGGTTGATGCATATGCGGTTGCGATGTGGCTTGGCTTGGCATTCGCCGAACCCATGCCACCCGCGCCAGCGCCGGACCCGGAACTGCTCGAGTTTCTCGGCAGCTTCGAGACCAAGACCGGCCAGTGGCCCGAAATGAACGAGGTGCTCGCAAAAGAGCCGGCGGT
>JBGPGJ010000399.1:0-2777 GCA_041483795.1 Sulfurifustaceae bacterium | reverse complement strand
GCCGCCGCGCGGTACAAATTTTTCGCGCCGGAACGATAACGCCCCGGGACCGCCGTTACCGGCCTCAACGCGTATCGTCGCTTCGTCAACGAATTTCATTTGAATAACTGCCAATACTCAACGCAAAGGCGAAGCGGAGTTGTCGCGAATGCACTTAACGTGCATTCACGCCGCTGAGCGCCCGCACACGGAAGTGTGGGCCGTGGTGCGTCGAGGCCGCTGTGTGACGCCAGGGAAGGCATGTAAATTTTTCAATTTTGCGCTCTTTATGTCTTTGCGGTGAAAATGTGACATGAAATTCGTTGACGAAGCGACGATACGCGTTGAGGCCGGTAACGGCGGTCCCGGGGCGTTATCGTTCCGGCGCGAAAAATTTGTACCGCGCGGCGGCCCCGACGGCGGCGACGGCGGCATGGGCGCCAGCGTAACCCTCGTCGGGCGCGACGATCTCAATACGCTCGCCGACTTTCGCCATACGCGCGTGTTTCGCGCCGAGCACGGCAATCGAGGCGGTGGCAAGAACTGCACCGGCAAGTCGGGCGCGGATTTGTCGATCGCCGTACCCCTGGGTACCCGTGTCCTGGACGCCAAGACCGACGAGTTGATCGGCGAGGTACTCAGAGACGGCGAGCGCTTGCTGGTCGCCCGCGGTGGCAAGGGCGGGTGGGGCAATGTGCGTTTCAAGTCTTCGGTTAATCGTTCGCCGCGCAAGACCACGCCCGGAATCCCGGGCGAGCGCCGCGAACTCAAACTTGAATTGCAGGTGTTGGCCGATGTGGGATTGCTCGGGCTGCCTAACGCCGGCAAGTCCACCTTTCTGCGCGCGGTGTCGGATGCCACGCCCAAGGTGGCGGATTACCCGTTTACGACGCTCCATCCGCATCTCGGCGTGGTGCGAGCAGGGGAACACAAAAGCTTTGTCGTGGCCGACATCCCCGGGCTCATCGAGGGCGCGGCCGAGGGCGCGGGCCTTGGGATTCATTTCCTCAAGCACCTGTCGCGCACGCGGTTACTACTGCACCTCGTGGACATGGCGCCGTTCGAGCCCGATGCCGACCCCGCGGATGGGGTGAAGACGCTAGCGGCCGAACTCAAGAAGTTCGATGCCAAGCTGGCGAAACGCGAGCGCTGGCTGGTGCTGAACAAGATGGACCTTGTTCCCGCCGAGGAACGCGAGGCGCGCACCGATCGGCTGCTCAAGCAGCTGAAGTGGAAAGGCCCGGCGTATAGAATCTCCGCCATCAGCGGCGCGGGCTGTCATGCGCTGGTGATGGATTTGATGCGTCGGCTTGAAAAACTGAAAGTGTCGAAGGAAACCAAATCGCGAAAGAGCGTAGAGAAAGACGGATAACGCAAGACCGGAATATCCGCGCCGATTATTCATGACCTCATCGAAGACATATTCCGCCACACGTCCAGCCCTGGCGCGCGTCAAGCGCGTGGTGGTGAAGGTCGGCAGCGCGCTGCTGACGCGCAACGGCCAGGGGCTGGACCGGGAGGCGATCGAGGAGTGGGTGGCACAACTGGCGCAGCTTTATGCGCGCGGCGTGGAGGTCGTGCTCGTGACCTCCGGCGCCGTGGCAGCCGGCATGCAGCGGCTCGGACGCACCGAGCGACCGCATGCGCTCCACGAACTGCAAGCGATGGCGGCGATAGGGCAGATGGGGCTGGTGCAGGCGTACGAGACGGCGTTCCAGCGTCACGGGCATCACACGGCGCAGGTGTTGTTGACGCACGAGGATCTCGCCGATCGTAATCGTTATCTCAACGCCCGCAGCACCTTGCGCACCTTGCTCGACTTCGGCGTGATCCCGGTCATCAACGAGAACGACACTGTCGCAACCGAGGAGATTCGTTTCAGCGACAACGACGCACTTGCTTCGCTGGTTGCGAATCTCATCGAAGCGGACCTACTGTTGATACTCACCGACCAACAGGGCGTTTATGACACAGATCCGCGCAAGAACCCCAATGCCAAGCTCGTGCGTGAGGGCGAGGCGGGCGACCCGGCGTTGTTGGAGATGGCCGGTGGTTCGGGCGCGCTCGGGCGCGGCGGCATGCGCACCAAGCTCATGGCTGCCGAACGCGCCGCGCATTCAGGCGCGGCGACGGTAATCGCAAGCGGACGCGAGCCACAGGTGCTGACCCGTGTATTGGCCGGCGAACCTGTCGGGACTTATTTGAAGCCCGCGCAAGAGCGTTTGGCGGCGCGCAAGCAGTGGCTTGCCGGGCCAACACGTGTGCTGGGGAAACTGGTGCTCGACGACGGCGCCGTGCGTGTGATTCGTGAAGGTGGCAAGAGCTTGTTGCCGGTCGGCGTCAAGCGCGTGGAAGGAGACTTCAACCGCGGCGATATCGTTGTCTGTCTCGATGCACAGGGCCGGGAAGTGGCGCGCGGGCTTGCGAATTACAGTTCGGCGGAGGCCGCGCGCATCATCGGCCAGCCGAGCGATCGGATCGAGGCGATTCTGGGTTATGTGGATGCGCCTGAACTCATTCACCGAGACAATATGGTGGTCTTATAACGAACAAAGCCGCCCGGTTAGGCGGCATTGTTCGACAAGTCTATCGATCGATAAATTATTACGTTATGCAGCTTTCAAGGCGAGGGCCTTAACCTGCTTGTTCAGGTTGCTCTTCTGGCGCGCGGCGGCGTTCTTGTGGATGCGACCCTTGTCGGCCAAGCGGTCAATCACGGCGGTCGCGTCGCGATACGCTGTTTGCGCTTTGCTCTTATCCTGTGTGGCAACCGCTAGCCGCACCTTCTTAATGGCGCT
>JBGPGJ010000398.1:0-2794 GCA_041483795.1 Sulfurifustaceae bacterium | reverse complement strand
CTGAGCGTGGAAGACGCGGTTAATTCGCCGTCGCTCTGCTAGGCCCTGGACGCGCGGATTTCGTCCGTGATCCGCAGCTCGTTCTTCACCGTCACAACGCCGGGGACCGATGCGACCACGCGGTTGACGCTTTTTAACTCTTCGCGGGTCCCGACGATCCCGAGCAAGCGCGCGGTGCCCTTTTCGGCATTGACGACGAAGCTCAGACTCCGTGTTTCGGGATCGGCGCGGAGCGCCGATCGGATCTTCGCCTGCAGCGAAAGATCCGCAAGCGCGGCGTGCGAATCGTCGGTCTCGCGAAATTCCGGCTCCTTGCTGAGCTTAACGATCTCCTCCGCGCACTGCTCAATGCTCATCCGTTCCGTGTTGCATGAAATATCGTATAACTCGGGATTCTGCCAGTCGACTCCGAAGTGACGCTTCGCGATCGCGCCCTGCGCCTCATCGCTGTTCTTGATCTCAGAGGCAATGGCGCCGTGATCGTCGGTATCGAGCCGATCCGCCATGCGCTTTACGCGCAACTCGTAGGGCGCGCATACGCGCACGCAGATCGCGTGCTTCAACGGCCGCAACAGATGCGCCGCGCCCCAGCCCCGCAGCACCGCGCCCTTGCTCGCCATTTGCAACATTTCGTCGGCGGTGAAGATCGAGAGGCTGGTCTTGTCGGCGGTCAGCTTCTCCAACAGACTGGCCTTGCCCCCGAGAAGCCGAACGACGTGGCTCTTCCTCAGTCGCATCCGGTCGGCAAGATTATCGATAATTTCGTGATAGACGACCGGCACTTTCAGCTCGGTCTCCAGGATACGGGCGACGTCCATTCCCAGCGATCCCATCTCCCTCGTCATAGCGACCAGCGGCATAGTTCTCTCCCGGCAAATTTGTATTACTAATTTTGAAGAGTATATTCAGTTCCGGCTCCAAATTGCAATCGGCTCGGGTCGGTTTTTGCAGGTTGCGTAGCGGCGGATTTCGGTCGCCCGTAGCTCGACGGGCGGCGCAGTATCCTTGACGGTCATGTCGGCAGATTTCTACCATGCCGCGGGTCTCCTACAGATACCCTTCCCCACGCAACGCTAGAATTCGTCGTCTTTCTTGTTCTCTTGCTCCGATTCGCCTACCGCGTGTTCGATCGGCGGTAACGCGCGTACGTACTTCGCAATCGCGGTACGGTCTTCGTGCGTAAGATACTTCAAGCCGTATCTAATCAACTCGGCCATGGCGTCGCCGGCGAAATCGCCGTCCGGTGTCATGCCGTTCTCGAGATATTGCACCAAATCACCCTCGCTCCAACGCCCGATACCGGTCTTCTTATCGGGCGTGATGTTGGGCACGACCGCGCCGTCCGGCCCGTCGGGATTACCGGCCAAATAAAATCCCGACTTAAAACCACCGAGCAGATTGCGCGGTGTGTGACATTCATTGCAGTGCGCGGCGGCCTGCACGAGATACGCGCCGCGATTCCATACTGGATCCTTGCCGGCCTGGGGCGCGTGTGCGCCGGGCGTGAAAAAAAGCCATTTCCAGATCGCCAGTAGCGGACGCCAGCGCAGGTACCATGGCAGCTCGTGCGACGCGTTGGACCGGCGCACCGCTGGGCGTGATTGCAGATAAACATAGAGCGCGCGGATGTCTTGGTCGCTGAGCCGTGTGTAGGAAGTATAGGGAAAGGCGGGATAGTAATGCTCGCCGCGCGGGCTTACGCCATCGCGCAACGCGCGCGCGAAATCCTGCTCGCCCCAGGAACCGATGCCGGTTTTGCGATCGGCGCTGATATTCGGCGTGACGAACGTTCCGAGCGGTGTCTCGAACCGCCGCCCGCCCGCCAGCGCCGCCGCTTTTTGTTTGCGGTCGGTGTGGCAGTTTTCGCAGCCGGCAATCCGATAAAGGTACTCGCCGCGCTGCCAGGTCGGATCAACCGCCCCCTGCGCCGGCAACGCAGCGAAAAGCGCGAGCAGCGCGGCCGATCGCGCAGCAACCATCGCACTAACTTTTTTTCCTTTTCTTACGGAAATCCTCGTGACATTCCGAGCACGCGTCATCCAATTCTTTATATTTCGCGCCTGCCTGTGGATCGCCCGCGGCGACGGCCTTGGCGAAGGCGGCCGCTTTATCGCGCGTGTTGTTCGCGTATTTCTCGAACTCCGCGCGATTCTTCCACACCCCCTCGAGCGCCCTGGTCTCGCCGACGTCCGAGCCCTTGGGGAAAAGTGCGGGAATATCCTTGTTGATGGCCTCGATTGCCCGCGCGTGATCGGCAAGTTGATTCTTGTAATCCACCTTACCCTTAAGGATGGCGTTGGCAGCAGACATGTGCTCGCCATTCGCCTTCATCATCGCCTGGCGATACTTGAGTATGTCTACCGGCTCGCTTCCAGAACTGACTGCCGGCGCGATGGACAACATGGCGAACGATGCAAGGACAAAAGCGGTTCGTACGGTCTTCTGAAACATGGGTGTCTCCTGATGTGTTGTTAAGAACTCCGTTGACGAACCGGCATACGGTAAATCACTTTTCTCTATGTTGCACGTTTCCGATAAGCGCGCGCCGTCGGCTGCGCGCGCCATGGGAGAAGCGGGGTCGTCGCGGATGCACTTAACGTTTGCAGCCAAGGGTGCAGCATAACCCGCCGCACCCGTTCGACGGCGCGGATGCACGTTAGGTGCATCCGCGACAACTCCGTCTCACTCACGCCGCTGAGCGCCCGCACAAGGGTGAGCTGCGTAAGCAGCGAACGCCCGACCAGGGATGGTCGGGCCGGACTTCGAGCGAAACAGGATCGCGCAGCGAGATGTG
>JBGPGJ010000397.1:0-2810 GCA_041483795.1 Sulfurifustaceae bacterium | reverse complement strand
GCCTGTACCACAGCCCCAACAAATAGTTCGGTTGTGTTCCCGGTCGGCGCCGGCAACCCAAACCATGGAGGCGTAAGAGTGCGTAATTTTGGATTGTATTTGATGAGACTGCCGCGTTCTTTCTACTTGCTTGACGCGGTTATTCTGGTGGTAGCGTTGTTCTGGGGTGGTAGCCAGCCGTTTGCGGTCGGATTATTCCACGTACCGTACGATAAGGTGGCGCATTCTCTCTACTTCACCGCTTTAAGCCTGCTGCTTTGGTTCGGCGCAGGGGGGAGATGGCCCGTACTGCTGTTTATCGCCGTGTCCGCGATCGGCGGATTGGATGAACTTCATCAGGGCACCTTGCCGGGACGTGTCGCGGACTTCTACGACTTTCTTTTCGATGCGGTGGCGGCGGGGTTGACGATCACGGTGCTTGAGTGGAACAAGATTGCGTTGGGAGAACTTCAACGCCGCGAGAATAAGACTTGACCCGCAATTTCCTCACCGACGTATAGCTAGTTCACGGCGCGCTTCCTGACCGCTCGGGCGCGTGCTATAAAGCCGTTACGCCCAGATTTCAATTGAGGTCAATCAACGCGCGGGAAGAAACCATGGCGGCGTGAAGCCGGAAACGCGGAGGCTTCTGGAGATCGTCTGGAGGGGCGGTGAAGCGCGCCTGAAACCGGCACGGTCTGTTTCCAGCGGCAGATCGACGGCGACGGGACTGCCTATTTCATTCCGAAAAGCGATGACCCCAATCGTCGCTGTTACAGCCGTTGGACAAACTCAGCCGGTGTGAGGATCGGGTAGCGGTCGCGCAAAGCGAGAAGGTCCGCATCGCCTGTGACCAGGCACTCGGCCTCGCCGGCGACCAGCGCCGCCAGCATGAAATCGTCGCCCGGGTCCATGGGGACGGAAGCGGCGGTACCGGAAATATCGACCAGTTCGGATCTCAGGTACAACTGCTTGAGGAAGCTTTCGATCGTCGGGCGGTCCCATTTGAGGATCTTTCGTATCTTCGGGTAACTCAGCACGCGACCGATTTCAGTGAGTTGCTCGACGGACAGCACAAGCTCAACCCGGGATTCACGCCATGCCCGCACGACCTTGCCTGGCGTACTGCCCGGGTACATGAGCCCCGACAGCAGCACGTTGGTATCGAGCACCACCCTCATTTACGGGTGCGTTTCTTGCTTGCGGCGCGTACAGCCTCGTCGATCAGGGCCATGCCCTTCTGTGGCGGCATCTTGGAGAACGCCTTCTTGAGTTCGCCGGTCAACTGCTCGAAATCTTCGTCGAGCTTGCGAAGCTTCTCGAACAGCGCAATGTCAATCAGCGCCGCGACCGGCTTGCCAGCCTTGGTGATGAGTACTCGGTCGCGCCGGTATTGGACCTCGTTCAGTAGCTCGCCGAACTTCTGGCGCACGGTCATGGCGGGTGTTTCGCGAATCATGATGGGTCACCTGATTGATAGAATTATATCAATTGTAGCAGTCACCCGAGACCGACGGAACGTAGCCGCGCGGCGTGCTCGAGGGGCGGTTTCGGGAGCCATAGGCCATGCGCGCCTGGGACGAGCTTCTCATAAACATATGGAACGCGGTGTTCGAGAGGCGGGGAAGCCCGAGTGAAGCCATCGACGCTATCTGGTTTCAGAGCGAGATCGCTGCGCAGCGGGTAAAAGTGCTGGCGACCACGGTCCAGGCTTCCCGGCATACCGATTCGGTGTTGACACGGATTTCTCCCCTCCCCCGCGAGGGGAGAGGGGAGTGAGGCACTCATTCAGATTTCAATTGAGGTCAATCAATGACGGCGCCACGCGTCACATGGCACCAGTGAAGGTGCGACAGAAGGGTCGCGCGGTCAATCCGATGAATTCTGCGAATGCGCTTGGAATTGCCTCAGTGCCCGCGCGAGATTCTCGGGTATGCCGATGTCGAGGAACGGCGTGTCCGAAATCTGTACCCCTCCACCTTTAATCCGCTGTCGATCCTCGCCTGTATCAGTCGCCGACGTGTAAAGCGCGCGTGCGCAGCGAGTTGCCCACCGTACAGGGACTTCCATACGGCCGCGAAGGCAAACAAAAGCAGCTGGTAGGCGCTATGCTCAGCGTGGATCCGAGGTAAAATGGATTGAACATGGTTCGCCGAGGTGCCGCTATGACAGAGACAGAACACGAACTTCTTAAACGTATCACGGCCAACCCGCAGATATTCGGGGGGAAGCCCATCATTCGCGATATGCGGATCTCGGTGGAGCTTATTCTGAGCCTGTTAGCGCAGGGGGAGACGGACGAGACTATTCTGGAAGACTATCTTGACCTTGAGCCAGATGATATTCGTGCCTGCCGATTGGCGGTCAGAGGCCACTCATGAACTGGAAAGAACACATTGCTATCGATCCCGCGGTGCTCACCGGAAAACCGGTGATCCGTGGTACTCGCCTTGCGGTGGACTTCATAGTCGGTCTGCTTGCCCAGGGCTGGACCGAAGCCGAAATAATTCGCAACTACCCGGGCGTGAGGCATGAAGACATTGCCGCCTGTCTCCAATACGCAAGCGAAGTATTACAGGCCGAAAAAGTGTATCCGCTGACGCCCGCACAGGGACTGCGAATGCGCTTGGAATAGCTGCAACGCCCGCGCCAAGTTTTCAGGTATACCGATGTCGAGGAACGGCGTGTCCGAAATCTGTACCCCCTCTACCTTTAATCCGTTGTTGATCCCCGCTTGTATCACATCCCCAACGAATAGTTCGGTTGTGTTCTCGGTCGGCGCCGGCAGCCCGGCCAGATAGTTGTGCAGGAACTCGGTGAACGCCGGAGTC
>JBGPGJ010000396.1:0-2819 GCA_041483795.1 Sulfurifustaceae bacterium | reverse complement strand
GGGTCGAGCGTAATCTCTCCAGTGCGATCTGAAGTCGAAGGAATTCGAGTGTCTGCTCGGCCTTGATCGTTTGCGCGGTGCGGAAAGTTTCCGGCGCTTGCGCGTCGATCGGAGTTGTTTGGTCGAGTGCCGACTGCGCGCGCGGGCGTGCCGCGGCGGCGCGCGCGCTTTGGATTGTGACTTGTGTCTCAAGGAGCTTGACTTCCTTCTCCGCCTCCCGGAGCTGATCCGTCTTCACCGGGTTGCGTGGATCGCGCAGGACATCTATTTTGGCGAAGCGCGCGGTCCGAAGGGCGCGGCGCAAGCGCGCGCGCAGGTGCGTTTCGTAGAGTGCCTCGGCCTGGGCCATGAGATCGGACGAGGACCGCTCCCCGGCAGTGTCCGCCTCGAAGCGATACCCACAGGCGCAATACACCGTTTCCGCCGTCTTGATGGCGCGGCATCGCGGGCAATTCTTTGTCAACTGAGAAGGATACGACATCTGGGGATACCCTGGCGCCTATCCGGATTACTCATAGAAATCTGGTGTAGAAAATATAGTCGGGGTCGTTGGTGCCGCCGGTCGCATAGGGGATGCAGACGACGCTCGCGGAAAGGGGTCCGACCGGCGGCCGGATATTCAAGTGTCGCGATCGGTACGGCGGGGGGAGAGTGCGGCGCGAAACGCGGCGCGGTCCTCGGGACTCATTGTGAGGGAAGGGATCTGGCTTGCCGACAGCGGTAGTTCATAGCCGCAGCGGCAGCGCTTCGCATGGAGAAGTACTTTGGCTGAGCAACTCGGGCATTCCTGCGACGTCGGTGCGGCAGGCGCGCCGGCAATCTGCGCCGCTTTGGTTGCTTGTGCGATGCGGAAGACCGGGGTGGGTTTGCTCGCCAGCGTTGGGGCGGGTGTGGTGCTGGTCGATCTCGTCAATGGAGCGAACGGTGTCGGTTTAGAATTCCTGGCCGCGGAGGTTGCCGCGGCTGATGGGACGGAATTCGATTCGACGCGAGGAGTTGCCTTAAGCGGCGGTGGAGACCGTACGTCTCGAACAGGTGGCGCCAACGCCGCGCGTACCGAGGCTGGCGCCGGGTGCGCCGCCGAAGCGGAGGCCTTCGCCTGTCTGCGGGCGCGACGATTGGAGCGCACGGCCTTAACACGTGCTTTGACGGCATGCGCTCGCGCTTCCTGTGCCTCGAGTTCGGCGCGCGCCGTCAACGCGGCTTGTTCCGCCAACAGCGCTTCCGCCGCTCTGACCGTGTCGCGCGGTTTCATCGCCGCCGCGGTCTTGGCCGCGCGCATCGCCTGTTCCGCCTGTTCGGCGCGCGCGGCGAGATAGTCGCGATAGAGTCGCTCCTCCTGGGCGATGACCTCGAGTTCCTGGGTCACACCGTCGAGTTTATTGGGATCGAAGCAATGGCCGCAGCCGCACCGGACCGTATGGACCGGATGGCTGGCAGCACAGACGGGACAATCTTTGGTGAAAATGCTCACTGCGTACGTCGCGATTTTCCGTGCCGGAAGGTGCTATAAACTATGGCATGCCCCGCGCGCGTGGGCCCGCGTGGGCGGACGAGCCGTTATAGACGGGGGACGAGTGGCGCGGGTTACCCCAGTTTTGGTGGCAGATTTCCAGTTGCTTCGATAGCCCCGGCCGCGTAATGTCTGCGCGCCGGCGGGTCCGAGGCACGCCAAAACTTACGATAAACATGTTGATACGCCTGCGCCACTCCGCGATTTTTCCTTTTCTATTCGTGCTTTCCTTTCTTATCGCAACGGATACCTCGGCCCGGACCGAGGCCGTAAGTCGTTACTTCCGTTCCAGCGACGGCGTGCGCTTGCATTACCTCGAGGAGGGGCGGGGACCGACGCTGGTGTTCGTGCCCGGCTGGACCATGCCGGCCGAGATCTGGGAGCCGCAAATCCGTCACTTTGCGAAATCGTTTCGTGTCATCGCCTTCGATCCGCGTGGACAAGGCGAATCCGATATTGCGCGCGCAGGCTATACCGCCGAACGACGCGCGCGCGACATCGCCGAGTTACTCGATCGGCTCGACGAACCGGTTGTACTCATCGGCTGGTCGCTCGGTGTACTGGACTCGCTTGCCTACGTCGAACTTGCCGGCACCGAGCGCCTGCGCGCGTTGGTGCTCGTGGACAATTCTATCGGCGAAGAGCCACCGCCCGTGACCGACCCGACGTTTCTCAAGCGCTTGCGCGAGAACCGCATCGCGACCATCGAGCGTTTTGTGCGCGGAATGTACCGCACGCCGCAAAGCGAACCCTATCTACGTCGCATGATCGCACACTCGTTGCACGTACCGCTCGACGCCTCGGTCGCACTGCTGAGTTATCCCTATCCGCGCGGGCGCTGGAAAGAAATCGTGTACCGTACCGACCGGCCGATTCTCTACGCCGTGAATACGCGCTTTCGCGGTCAGGCCGAGAATCTAAAGAAGAACCGCCCCTACATCTGGACCGAGGTATTCGAGAACGCAGGCCACGCACTGTTTGTGGATGAACCCGAGCGCTTCAATCGCTTGCTGGAAGATTTTCTCTCGAAGGAAGTTCGGATGTTGGCCGGGGACGGGGAAAAAAGATAACGACCCATGACAGCGCCGGGCGTCATGCTGTTACCGCTTTTCTTCGTTTCAGCCGCGGCGGTCGGATTCGAGATTGCGCTCACACGTTACTTCGCCATCGCCAGTTGGTCGGAGTACGGCTATTGGGTTATCTCCATCACCATGGTCGGTTTCGCGGTGAGCGGCGTGGTGCTAAGTTTGTTAAAAGACAGCTTCGTGCGGCACGCCGCGACTTTACTGTTTGCAACGCCGTTGGC
>JBGPGJ010000395.1:0-2820 GCA_041483795.1 Sulfurifustaceae bacterium | reverse complement strand
CTGTCAGAGCAACCCTTGCTCCGCGAGTTCGAGCTTGATGTAGGCATACATCAACGGGGCGACGATCAGCCCCGGGATGCCGAAGGTGGCTTCGAGCACGAGCATGGCGATCAGCAGCTCCCAGGCCTTGGCGTTGATGCGGGTGCCGACGATGCGGGCGTTGAGGAAATACTCCAGCTTATGGATGACGACGAGGTAACCGAGCGAGACGCCGGCGAGACCGAAAGAGTGACTCAGGCTCACCAGAAAAATCGCCGTGTTCGAGATGAGGTTACCGACGACGGGCAATAAACCGGCAATGAAGGTGACCGCGATCAGCGTCTTCTTGAACGGCAAGTTGACTCCAAAATACGGCAGCACCACGGCCAGGTAAATCGCCGTCAGCGTCGTATTGATCGCCGAAATCGGCACCTGCGCCAACATGACGCGGCGAAACGCCTCGGCCAAACGATGCGTACGCTGGCTAAGCGCGCGGACAAAGGGCGTGGAGTGCGACTGCGGCGCGGCTTCGTGCAACGCCACCATCGCGCCGATGATCAACCCGATCAGCACGTGCGCGATTGCACGCAAGGTATCGGTTCCGATCGTGCGGACTTCGGCCGCATGCTCGCGAAACCATTCGGCCACCGCTTTCTTGACGCCGTCGGCGTCCGCGGGCAAATAGGTCACGATGTCCTCGGGCAGTATGCGCCGCAGATCCTCCACGATGATGGCGATCTGCGAAAGCATGGCCGCGAGATTGTCCGGTCCCTTGCGCAGGAAAACGCCGATGCCGACTCCGGCGAACGTCAACGCGGTGACGACGACGATCGCCAAAACCGCCACAAACAGCACCTTGGCGCGCCGGTTGTCGACATAGGGGATGCGGACCACTCGCGCCGACATGTGCACCAACTGAAACACCAGCAGCCCGGCCAGCAGGGCCGCGAGCAGGCGCAGCTGCATGACCGCGATCAGGGCGACGCCCATCAGCGCGCTGCTGGCGATGTAGTGCGAACGGCCTATCGGAACGACCTTCGTTGTTTTCTCGGTATACGCCATTAGCCGGTCCCCAAAGCAGACCGGCCAAGTATGACTCCCACGACCCCGGTTGTGCCAGACCGCGGAGCAGAAATTAATTTCATTCTTTCATACGGGCGCGGCGGTTAACCCCTTTTTTTCCGGCCCTGCGTTCGTAGTCGGAAACGAATTACCCCCTCGCAACAATCCAGGAGCAATGCCATGCCATTCAAGGAAACTCGCGCCGCGATGGCGGTAACGATTGCGCTATATTCGTTGTCCGCCGTCGCGGTGTGCGCCTGGGCGAGGCGTTCGCTGTAACCGCCGACAAGAAACAGACGGTCTTTCGCCGCCGCCGAGCCGAGCAACCAGGCGAGCTACGTGTGCGAGAGCGCCTACGAGATCGTACCGCGCAACGCCAAGCGCGAAACGGTGACGGTGACCGTGCGCGAGCCGGTGCCCGGCGACTGGACCATGCTCGAAAAATCGCAGCGCCACACGAAGGCCGCCGCCGGCACGGCCGAATGGCGAGTCACGGTGCCGGCCGCCGGCAACACGACGCTGCGCTACCGCGTGCAGCTACGGCATTAGCAACGCGCGAGTCGCTTCGTCAGGTGAAAATATTTTTCGCTAGCGCGGCGGGCGGTGGACTACACTGAGTCTATCTGTGACCGACCAACCCGCACCCTTGAGGTCTTCCACACCGCCGGGTAGTGCCCCCGCCCCGGCGGGCGCCCCTCGCCCCACGAACGACACCGGCCAAACGCGCCAGCTGGCGCTGCGCTTCACCGGTACCGCCGCCGAATATTTTCGCATCTGGATCGTGAACGTGTGCCTGACGTTGTTCACGCTCGGAATTTTTTCCGCGTGGGCCAAGGTGCGCAAGAAGCGCTATTTCTACTCGCACACGTTGCTCGATGAAACGCCGTTTCAGTACCTAGGGCAACCGATCCCCATCCTCAAGGGGCGCCTCATCGCTGCTGCCCTGCTCGCGACCTGGTACACGGCCACGCATTATGTCGTCGAGCTGCTGCCGGTTGTGCTGGCCGCGGCGTTCATCCTGGCGCCGTGGGTCGCGGTGCGCTCGGCCGCTTTTAACGCCCGCTATTCGGCGTTTCGCAACATCACCTTCCACTTTTCCGGCAGTTATTGGAACGCGGCCAAGGTGATCTACGGCTGGGCGATCGTGTCGGTGATTACTTTCGGTATCGGCTTTTCCTGGTGGCAACAGCGCATCAAACATTTCATGGTGACTCAGACGAGTTACGGCGACGTTTCGGGCCAGTTGTCCGCGACCGGAGGCCAATTCTTCCGCACGTATTTCATCGCCGGACTGGTGTTCGGCCTTGGCGCCGGCGTCATCGGTGGCGTGTCGGCGGCACTGTTCGGGTCGCGCTTCGACAAGTCCTCAGTCATCGTCGCAATTACGCTCATCATGTATGCGGTGTACGTAGCCGCGTACGCCTATATCCGGGCGCGCGTCACCAACCTTGTATGGAACCACACGCAACTCGGGTGGCTGCGCTTTCGCTCGCACCTGGGCGCACGTCGACTGCTCCAGCTCTACACCACCAATGCGCTCGCCATACTCGCCTCCGCCGGGTTGCTGATACCGTGGGCGACGATACGCATGCTCAAATACCGGGCCGCGCACTTGTCCATTGCGACCCAAAGCGATTTACGCGAGTTTCACGGCGGCGGTGCTTCCACCGTACAGGCCGCCGGCGCGGAAGTGGGTGACCTTTTCGATTTCGATATGTCCGTATGACGACCGCGGCCTCCAACACACTCAGCGCCAAGCTCTACGACGGCCGCACGCCG
>JBGPGJ010000394.1:0-2831 GCA_041483795.1 Sulfurifustaceae bacterium | reverse complement strand
GTAGGATAATCCGCGTCCGCCGCCTGCCACAGCTTGTTACCGGCGCGACATATAAAGCTGGCTATAACAACGAGGAGCGAGCATGCAATCCGGTACGGTAAAGTGGTTTAACAACGCTAAAGGTTATGGTTTCATTATTCCGAGCGATGGCGGTGAAGAGGTGTTCGTCCATTTCTCCACCATCGAATCCGATGGCTACAAAAGCCTCGCCGAAGGACAAAAAGTCGAGTTCGAACAAACCCAGGGACCGAAGGGGAAACAGGCCACACGCGTTATCCCCCGCTGACCGGAAGTCAGCTAGCTAAGCGGATTCATGGAAGCCCCGTCCTTGCACGGGGCTTTTTTATAATTGAGACGGTCTTGTGCGGCCGTCGAGGTGGGGTGTATTGCCCGTATGTCACTGGAACAACTGATCGTCGATTACGGTTACCTCGCGGTTCTGATTATCACGTTCATCGAAGGTGAGACGATCGTGATCCTCGCCGGGCTGGCGGCGCACCTGGGCTACCTTGAGCTGTATTGGGTCATCGCCGCCGCCGTCGCCGGCAGTTTTGCGGGCGACCAGTTCTGGTACTACGTCGGTCGCCACTGGGGGGCGAAGGTCATCGCCAAGCGCCTGTCGTGGCAGGAAGGGGCGCAGAAGGTCTACGCCCTGCTGCACCGCCATCAGTACTGGTTGATCCTGACGTTCCGCTTCTATTACGGCCTACGCAATGTCACGCCGTTTGTGGTCGGCGCGGCGCATGTGCCGCGGCTGCGCTTCTTCTTGCTGAATCTCGCCGGCGCCATCGTCTGGGCAATTGCGTTCAGTTACGTCGGCTACCTGCTGGGTGAGGCCTCGAAGTACTTCATCCATGACTTGAGACGCTACGGACTCATCCTTCTTGGTGCGCTGCTGGTTGTTGGTCTCAGTGTGTGGCTGACGACCCTCATCCGCCACCGCCGCAAGGCGCGCAAGCACGGATTGAAATAGTTGACCGAGGCGCTCGGCCTTGGCGCCGTCGCCACGAGGGCGAGCCTATACTTGAATGAGTTCCTGTTGATGCGTTCTGAGCGCCGGCCTTGCCCATGAACTGGTTGCGCCCCACGATCACACGGAAGTTTCTACTGCTGTTGGTCGGTTTTATCGTGCTGCAGCTCGTGCAGCTCGGCATCAGCGAGTACGGCGTCCTGCACATCGGTACCGAAGGCGCGATGATCAACGATGCCGGCAAGCAGCGCATGCGCACGCTGTTAATTGGCAATCTCGCGCGCGCGGCGCTCGCGCCGGGTCCCGCCCGTGTGGATAACCTCCAGATACTCGCCCGCACCGCGGCGGAGTACGAGCAAGGGTTCGTCGCGCTCGAAGGGTTTCTGGCTCGGCCCCACTATGGCGGCACGCTGGCGGGCATGGTGCGCGAGGCCCACGCGACTTGGCGCGACCAGCTGCAGCCGCTGATACAGCAGGTGGACCCCGCACGCCCGCAAGCGGCGCAGGCGACGCTTGCACGCTACGACGCGCTTTCGATCGCGCAGGTGGCGCTCCTCGACCGGATCGTTGAGACCCTCGAGGACAACGTGCGCGAGGATGCCCGCAGGCTTGCGATCCTTCAGGCGGCGATCGTTGGGTTGTCGCTGCTGCTTGGCGCAATCGGGCTGATGATGGCAAAGCTCGTCATCACCCGGCCGCTGCAGCGATTCATCGAGGCCACGCGCGCTATCGCCGCCGGGGCCTACGACCGGCGCGTGGAGATCCACGCTCACGACGAGCTCGGGGAGCTGGCGCGCACCTTCAACCGCATGGCCGCCGCGTTCGGCGAGAAAACCGCACGCTTATATGCGCTGAACGAGGTAGCGCTCGTCGTCACCTCACCCCTCTTGCTCCAGGAACTCCTCGATCAAATCATGCTTTACGGCATGCCGTTGAGCGGCGCACGCGGGGTGTCCATTGTCTTCTACGACGGCACCGCGCGGCGCTTCCAGAACTGGGAGACGCGGGGATTGTCCGAGAATTTTGTCAAGAATATAGCGTTCCCCCCAAGCGGAGTAGCCGACGAGGTGGTGCGTAGCGGCGATTATCTCGTAAGTAACGATCTCCCGGGAACGACGCATCCGCTCTCACCGCAGGAGCGCGAGGAGGGCATTCACTCGCTCATTTGTCTACCGCTGGCGATCGGCGATCGGCGTTTGGGGGTGATCTATTTCTATCGCAGTGACCGCCATCCCTTCGAGTTCGAGGAGATCGAGTTGCTTAAGACCTTTTCTCATCTCGCGGCGCACGCCATCCAGAACGCGCGGCGGCACGCGACGACCGTGGACTTGGCCGAGACCGACGCCCTGACGGAGTTATATAACCGACGCAAGCTCGAGCAGCGTTTGCACGAGGAGATTTTACGCACGCAGCGGTCGTACAAGCCGTTTGCGCTATTGTTGCTCGACATCGATCACTTCAAGGAAGTCAACGATACTCACGGGCACGCGGCCGGCGATGCCGTGCTGAAGGCGCTGGCGGCGGTTTTCATGCACGAGATCCGCGACATAGACCTCGTGGCGCGTGTCGGTGGGGAGGAGTTCATGTTCGTGTTGCCGGAGACCGACGGCGAGGGCGCGCGGCTGGTCGCGGAACGCATCCGTCAGGCGGTCGCTGCTCAGACTGTGATGCTGGCCAACGCCATGCAGCTCAATGTCACCGCGAGCCTGGGCATCGCCTGTTACCCGGAGACTGCCGACAGTGCCGAAGCGTTGATGACCAATGCCGACCGGGCCATGTACGCCGCCAAGGAAGGAGGCCGTAATCGTACGGTGGTGTATTCCCGAAGCCAAAAAGTGGAAGGCGATAGTCTGATGGGCGT
>JBGPGJ010000393.1:0-2833 GCA_041483795.1 Sulfurifustaceae bacterium | reverse complement strand
GAACCCCAACGCGACCAGGCCGAGTCCATCCTGCGCGCCGTCGGCGTAACGGTGTGGGTAGATGACGAACATCTGATTGACGTCGTTACTGCACTTTCCGGCAGCGGACCGGCGTATTTCTTCCTGGTGATGGAAGCACTCGAACAGGCGGCGATCGCCGCCGGCCTCGACCCCAAACAGGCGCGGTTGCTTACGCTCGAGACCGCTTTCGGCGCGGCCAAGATGGCGCTCGAAGGCGGGGAAGAACCGGCGCAGCTGCGCAAGCACGTCACCTCACCGGGCGGCACCACCGAGCAGGCGATCATGGCAATGGAGAAATGCGGCATCCATGATATGTTCAAACAAGCGGTCAACGCCGCCGTTCGGCGGGCGCGTGAACTCGGCGATCTTTTCGGCAAGAAACCATGAACCCTTTCGTTACCCAGGCGGGCGTGTATCTGGTCAAGGTGGTCTTCGGACTTTATTTGTTCGCGGTGTTGCTGCGGTTCTTGTTTCAGCTCGTGCGCGCCGACTTCTATAACCCGGTCGCGCAATTTGTGGTGGCGCTCACCAACCCGGTGCTGCGACCGCTGCGACGCGCGATCCCGGGGTTATTCGGCATAGACCTCGCCTCGGTGCTGCTGCTGTTCGTCATCAAGAGCGGGGAGTGGTTTCTCATTGCTTGGTTGAGGGATATCCCAGCCCCGTTCAGCGCCATTGCCATTGCGGCGGTGACGGAGCTACTGGAATTGACGCTCTATGTATTCATCGTCGCCGTGTTCGCGCGCGTGCTGCTCTCCTGGGTGGTGTCATACGGAGGTCACAATAGCCCGGTGATGGGATTGCTCGTGAGCCTGACCGAACCGCTCATGCGCCCGGCGCGGCGCCTGATTCCGCCCATCGGCGGCGTGGATCTTTCCCCCATCGCCGTGATTGTTGTATTACAGCTCGGCGTGATGTCGGTTCAATATCTCTCATTTCGTCTCCCATGACCCTGCCGACGGGCGGGCCTCGATCTTGGTACCGCTGGGACGGGCCGGACCTTATTCTGCAATTGCATGTCCAGCCGCGCGCACGTGGGGAAGGATTTGCCGGGATCACGGAACGCGGGCTTAAGGTTCGGCTCACCGCCCCAGCGGTCGAAGGTCAAGCAAACGAGGCCCTGCACGGTCTCTTGGCCCGGGAATTTGGGGTGCCTATAGGGAAAATCACCGTGGAGCGGGGAACAACGGGGCGGCATAAACAGATCCGGGTTCGATCTCCCCGGAAATTTCCTCCCGATCTCCCCCTGACAAAGCCCTGAAAAAACCCTTTCCGTTTGCGCCTTCCCGGGGCGTAAGCTAAAGATGTATGGAGACGACTCGACTCTCGAGATCGAGGGGAGGGTGGTTGTTACCTTCACACAATCATTCCGGGCCGTCACCGGCCCCCGGATATGGAAGCGCTTGTAATCAAAGAAAGACCGCCGCTCACCGCCAATGCCTTCAGTAGACGGCTCGGCGAATACAAGCATTGGCGCGACGAGCTGGTCGAGATCATCACCGAGTATCAGACCTGGGTGGAGAACCAGGGCCTGGCGACCGGTGAGGACGATCTGCGCATCTACGAACTGATCGACATGCTGCGCTCCGATACGCTCACAGTGGCGCTGGTCGGCGAGTTCTCGCGCGGCAAGACCGAACTCATCAACGCGATCTTCTTCGCCGACTACAAACAGCGGCTGCTCCCCTCGGATGCGGGGCGCACGACGATGTGTCCGACCGAGTTGCTGTGGGATGACAAACATCCGCCGTGCGTGAAGTTGCTGCCGATTGAAACGCGCAAGGCGAACACGACCATCGGCGAGTACAAACGCCAGCCGATGCACTGGACCGTATTGCCGCTCGAACTCGAGCATCCGAAGAAAATGGTCGAGACCTTTCAGGAGATGATCCGAACCAAACCCGTGAGCGTGCGCGAGGCCGAAGCACTCGGCCTGTACAACCCGCTGCGCTCCGACGCCAACATCGCGCTCACGGCCGATGGTAAGGTGCCCATCCCCGTCTGGCGGCACGCGATTATCAATTACCCGCATCCGTTGCTTAAACAGGGGCTCGTCATCCTCGACACACCCGGACTGAACGCCCTCGGCGCCGAACCGGAACTCACGCTCAACATGTTGCCGGCGGCGCAGGCGGTGTTGTTCGTGCTCGGGGCCGACACCGGCGTCACCAAATCCGATCTCGACGTGTGGGCGAATCACGTTTGCGCCGCGCGCAAGGGCAACAACCACGGCCAACTCGCCGCGCTGAACAAGATTGACGCACTGTGGGACGAGCTGCGTGAACCGGGCTCGATCGAGGCGACGCTCGCGCGCCAGGTGCAGGAAACGGCCAAGGCGCTCAATCTCCCGGCCGGACAGATCTTCCCTGTTTCGGCGCAAAAAGGCCTGCTCGGCAAAATCAAAAACGACATCGGGCTGGTGGCGCGCAGCGGTCTGCCCGCGCTCGAAATCAAACTCTCGAACGACCTCATCTCGGCCAAGCAAAAAATCCTGCGCGACAAGATCGCGCGCGACGCCGGCTCTATCATCGAGACCACCGGCGCCATGATCGACGCGCGTCTCGGTGCGGTCACCAACCAACTGACTGAGCTACACGCGCTCTCGGGCAAGAGCCAGGCGGCGATCCAGGAGTTGCTCGTGCGCATGCGCCAGGAAAAAGGCGCGTACGACAAGACGCTGGCGAGCTTCCAGACCACGCGCGCGGTGCTGACCGATCAGACCAAGGCATTACTCGAGTACCTGTCCATGGAGGCATTCGACGAGTTGACGAACAAGGCCCGGCGCGAAATGAAAGATGCCTGGACCACGCAT
>JBGPGJ010000392.1:0-2836 GCA_041483795.1 Sulfurifustaceae bacterium | reverse complement strand
GTGAATTGGGTCAAGACCTTGGATCCAATCATCACCTCGCCCAGTCAGATCGCGATTTCGGCGCGTGCGCCGCATCCCCACTCCGCGCGCTTGCTGGTCGATTTCTTGCTTTCAAAAGAAGGCCAGACGCTGATGCAGCAACGCGGCCGAGTGCCGGCGCGCATCGACATCGCCGGCGGCCCTTCCTCGGAACCGCTAAAGGTACATTACGTCAACCCCAAGCTTGCGCGCGAATTCAGCGAATACGAAAAAGAATTCCGCGGGCTTTTCACCAAAATGCGCTAATTATTATAGAGGACCGCATGTTCGCCAAACTGAAGCACATCGCCATGGTCAGCGATCAGTACGCGCTCCAAGGAAAATTTTACCAGGCCGCATTCGGCATGAGCACCGCTGCGGATACGCGGCCCGAGCGCGCGGTCACGGTCAGCGACGGTTACGTCGGCCTTAACATCAATCCGCGCAAGGCCGGCCGGCCGGCCGGTTTGGATCACTTTGGACTCGAGGTGCAGGACGTGGAGTTGGCGCTCGCGCGCCTGCGCGAGAAATACCCCGCGGTGCAAACGGTCAAGCGCCCCAACACGCGGCCCTTCGCCGGTATCAGTACCCATGACCCGGCGGGCAATGTCTTCGACCTGTCGCAGCAAGACATGGAGAATCGTACCTCGGTTTACGTCGAGGATGGTGGCGCGCATCCACGCTATATCACTCACCTGGCCTTGCGCACCTTGAACGTGCAGCAGGTCGCGCGATTTTACATGGACGTATACGAGTTGCAGGAGCGCGAGAAAAAGGCGTCCGACCCCAACTGCTATTTAACCGACGGCCGGGTGACGCTCATCCTGATGCCGTGGAAGATCACCGACTATCACGGCACCGGTATCGTGCGCCCGGGGCCGGATCACATCGGCTTTAAGGTCGAGAGCCTGGAAGCGGTCAAGGAGCGGCTGCAAACCTTGGGCGACAACAATCCCCATCTGCGCCCGCGGCCGTTGGGCGGGCGCGAAGGCGAGGTGCGGTTAAAGCTGTTTGCCGCCTGTTGTCCTTACGGCCAGTATCACCTGGCGGATGTGGACGGCGTGTTGCTCGACATTTCCGAGGAACCGACCTGATGCCGGCGCCCTCCTCCACACCCACGGATAAATTCATCCACGTGGAGGGATTGAATACCCGCTATCTGGAACAAGGCGAGGGCTCGGTTGTGCTGTTATTGCACGGCGCCGCGCTCGGCTCCTCGTCCGATGTATGGGCAAGAAATCTTCCGGCGTTCGCCGCGCGCGGCTTCCGCGCCATCGCCTTCGACCAGCCGGGATTCGGCCTGAGCGACAACCCCACGAATCGTTCCGTGTCTTACCGCGAGCGTTTCATCCTGACGTTCATGGATGCCCTTCACATCCATCAGGCGCATCTCATAGGCCATTCGCAATCCGGTCGGATCGCGGTGGACTTGGCGTTCACGCACCCGCAACGCGTGACCAAGGTCGTGGTGCTCGGCACCGGCAGCCTGCTGCCACCGCTGCCCGGCGGGAAACAGAACGCGGCACGTGAGGGCGAAGAAGGCGCCGCCACGGAACCCACGCTCGCGGAAACGCGCGCGCTGTTAGAGGCCAATCTCTTCAATCATGACCTGATTACGCCGGCCGTGCTGGAAACGCGCCACCGCATGAGCGTCGGGAAAAACTTCGTGGCCTTTGCCGCAAGGAAACATTCCGGGCGAGACAAAGGTGAAAAAAATACCATGCCCTTTTGGCGACGGCTGTCTGAATGCCCGGCGCCGCTGCTACTCCTCTATGGCAAAGAAGACCGCGGCGCAGCCGCCGAGCGCGCAGCACTTGCCATACAAATGTATCCCCAACTTGATCTGCACTTGCTTGAGCGCTGCAAGCACTTGATTCAGTGGGACGCGGCCTCTGAATTTATCACCCTGGCCTCGCGCTTTTTAGGCGACGTTGCACGGCCGGCAGTGGGGAAAGCGATATGAGCGAGAATGATATTGAAGCAATGAGGCGGTGACGCTCGCTGTCTATCGGCGTTTTGTAGCGCCCGTTATGGGAGGTTCGCAATCTTGCGCGCCTCGCCCGAGAGTTCCAGAACGTGCAGGCCGGTGTTGGCGCGATCGACGATGTAGATATAGCCGCGATCGTCCACCTCGACGTTGTTGGTCTGAATCGCGATCTTGCAACGCTCATTGCCATCGGGCAATTTTACGCAGCGCTTGTCCGTCTTGTCGGTGATCGCGGGAATGTAGTACGCGACCTCCTTCGGGTGATAAGGATCGCGTATGTCCACGGCACGCACGCCGGCGTTGAAGTGGGCGAAGAACATCAGCCGCTTGTAGTAAATCGGCGTGAAATTTTCATTTGAAGAGTGCGTGCCGAAACGCCCGCCGCGGCTGCAGAAGTTTCCGCTTGTTTCGGGCACGGTCCAGCTCGAAACGCCGAAGGGCTTCGACTCCGCGGTCACGTCCACGAACCACGTCATCTGGCGCGCCTCCTGGCACTCGTTGACGAGCGATTCGTCGGTGACCACGATAAAATCGCGCTTGCCGCCGGCTTTGTCTTTGGCAAACTCGTCGATCTCCATGCCGAGCACTGGGAACACCGTATGCGCGCCGACGCTCGGTGGCAGGTCGAGCCGCCCCACCTGGGGATAGAGCAGGTTTTCGTTGGTCGGCTCCTTCGGGCCGTTCAAGAGCTTGTCGCGATCGACGATCTGCAGCACGCCGCTCTTGTTTGTGCCATAGCCGAAGTACACGCGGTTGCCTTTGGGACCGGTCGAGATCGGCCCGTGCAGTTCGGTCGGCTCCGGGCCGCTCGCGCCGGGCTGCTGACCCGGC
>JBGPGJ010000391.1:0-2846 GCA_041483795.1 Sulfurifustaceae bacterium | reverse complement strand
CCGCTCCCTCGACACTGAGAATGACCAGACTAAGCGCCTTGTTGTTGCCGGCGTCGTTAAGCGCCGCGGAGGGAACGACGTCGAACTTGCCCAAGGTGTTTTCCTTCACGAAATACGAGACGCGGCTTTCGATTGCGCATTCTTCCTTGACTTTGGCGTCAATGGTGGCGCCCTTGTCGTAGCGCGCCGGGCTTTGGATGTAGAGTTTCTCGGCCGCGAAGCCGGTTTGACTGGCGCCGAGACAGACGACCAGGCCCGTTGCGGCGGCAAAATACGGAAAAAGTGAGTAACGCATGATTTTTCCTCATCAGTGGGGGTTTATAAACGCCGGCCTTGATGTCCGGCCGCATGTATCATAACCCGTGCGACGCACGGTACAAGCCGTGTTTACTGCTGGGCCAAACTAGCGGGTCCGGTATCACGTTCGAAGTAGTAGCCGAGATAACGCAGGCGCTCGCGTCCCTCATGGCGCTCGACTTTGGTGATGTCACCCACGTTGCGACCGATACCGAAGGTATAAACCGTATCGTCGTCGAGAGGCATGCATACGACTTGTACTTCACGATCCTCAAGGCCGGAGAGACGTAGGCTGATGAGTAGCTTATCGTTCTCGACCATAAGACGAATGTGTTGGACGTCCACCAGGTATTCCTTGTCCGGGTTGACGAGTCGGTAAGCACCGGCGCGATTGCGCCATGCCTCCGGCACCGTGAACGGCGGGATCTTCTCCGCCGTCATGGCGATACCGCGGTCGCGCATGATCAGTATCGTGCGACCTTGTATCTCGGTGAATTCGATCGGGGGAAAGGGAATCGGCACGGCCACCAGACCCAGCAGACGGTACTCGGCGCGGAAATCCTTGTCGCTGACCGGGACGAACTCGAGCGTGTTACCGAGAATATAAAAGCGCAGGCGATTCCCGCGTCGCTCGATGCGCGCGAGCGCCCCGTTGAAACTGTAATCGCCGACATAGCGCTCGAGTTGTTCGGGCGCGAGTGCGACTTCCGGCGCGCGCGCCGGCGGCGGTTGCTGGATGCCCTCGCGCGCCTCGAGCGCGAGGCGCAGGATCTCCTCGGCCGCCTCGTACACCATCGGCCCGGCGCGATCGGCGTTGGCGAGCACGACCACCCCGAGTTTCTTCTCCGGCAAAAGCACCATCTGGCTGATGAATGTTTTGGTGCCGCCGTTGTGCCAGGCGACGGGGCCGGCGTTATAGACCGGAATACCGCTCAGCATCCAGCCGAGCCCGAAGCGCTGACCGAAGTCGAACGGCGCGTCGGTGAATTGCGCCGTGAGCATCGCGGCCAGCGTCTCGCGCGCGAGGATACGTTCGCCATCGAGCGATCCTTCGCCGAGCACCATGCGCATGAACCGCCCGAGGTCCTCGACGTTGCTGAACAAACCGCCGGCCGGCACGTCGCGCAGCGTGACTGTTTCCGCCGCTTGGCGTTTGATGTAGCCGCGCGCGAGCAGAGGCCGCACGCGCTCGTCGAGCGCGAACGAAGAGTTATGCATGCCCAGGGGATCGAGCAGCGCGTGTTGCATGTAAAGCGCAAAGTCCTTGCCTGAAAGACGCTCCAGCGCCGCGCCGGCGATATCCGGCCCGAGATTCGAGTAATTGAAGGTGTCGCGCGGACGATACGCCAGGTGTTCGTCCTTGAGCGCCCGCACCAGCTCGGTCAGCGGTTGGCGCGAAAAGAAACCTTTTAGATAATAGGTCGGCAATCCCGCGTGGTGCGACAACAATTCGCGCAAAGTCGGTTGCGGTATTCCATCCCAACGCGACTGGATCGAGAACTCGGGTAGAACCTTCTGGATCGGCGCGTCGAGATCGAGCACGCCGCGTTCGACGAGCCGCATGACTGCGGTCGCGGTGACGACCTTGCTGATCGAACCGATTTGATAAACGCTGCGGGGGGTGGCGGGGATTTCGCGTTCGGCGTCGGCATGGCCGTAGGCCTTCATCCATAGCACGCCTTGATCGCTCACCAAGGCCACGCTCACGCCCGGCACGTCGTATTTGCGCATCTGGCGCGGAAAATACCAATCCATGTACTGGTCGAGATAACTCAGATCTCCGTGCGGGATTCCTTCCGGGCGCGGAGGTGCACTCGCGCACGCGGCTAGCAGCACCATGGCGAACAGGTAAAGCGCGACGCGTTTCATGTGAGCGGCTCGATGCGCGCCATGAGTCCTCGGTCGATGAGATAGGGCAGGTGAATCTCGGCGCTGCGTTTGGCCGCCAACGCGGCCAGTAACGGCAGGGCCCGCGCCGCGGGATTGCCGCGGCGCAGATTCTCCAGCTTGTCGTCATCGAGTGTGGTTTCGTTCCGTGAATTTGTGAGGGCAAGCTCGAGGCGTGCCAGCGAGTGCGCCGAGCGATCGCGCGCAAGGACGAATGCGACGCCGAAGAGGGCGACGATAGGTCGTACCCGGTACAGCGGATCGGGCATCGGGGTATCGTGGGCAACCAGCAGCACGCGCGGTGTCTCGGTCAACAATTGCATGCATGCCTCGAGCAAGCCGACGGCAAAACTGCCGTCATAGCCGGCGACGCTGGTCGAAGGCGCCCGCGAACCGACGGCCATGCACCAATAACCGGCGGGCGCGTTGTTAACGGAGTTGTGAAAGCGCGTAGGCGAGACCTGCGGGTTGTCCTTCGCCACCTCGAGACAAATGTCGTGCAAGATCGCGCCGTCGCTATCGGCGGAAGCGAAAATGCTCGGAAGGGTCTTGGCGTCGTCGCCCAAATGGCGCGTTGCCTCGGCGGCGACTTCGATCGCCACACGGATGTGGTCGGTCGTGCGCCGGCGCACCTCGGGCGCCAGCCGCTCCGGTCTGAGCGG
>JBGPGJ010000390.1:0-2866 GCA_041483795.1 Sulfurifustaceae bacterium | reverse complement strand
TTGTGTAACGTCAACGCAGGAATGTCGCGAGGCGGCGCACGCCCTCTTTGAGGTTTTTGAGGGTATTGGCGTAAGAGAAACGCACGTGGCGTTCGGGACGATGAAAACCGAAATCCGCTCCAGGCGTGATGGCCACACCTATCTGTTCGAGCAACTGCAGCGCGAATGTCCGACTGTCGGAGGTAAAGCGCGAGCAATCGGCGTACAGATAGAACGCGCCCTGTGGCTCGACAGGAATGTCAAATCCAAGCTCACGTAACGCCGGCAACAGGTAATCGCGCCGCTCGCGAAATATCTGTCGGCGGCGTTCGAGTTCGACACGCACTTGGGGCGTGAGCGCGGCCAGCGCAGCGTACTGGGCCGGCGTGCTCGCGGCGAGAAAAATGTTTTGCGCCAGCTTGTCTATCGCTGGAACGTACTCGCGCGGCGCGACCAACCAACCTACGCGCCAGCCGGTCATGCCGTAGTACTTGGAAAAGCTGTTCACGACGAATACACGTTCAGAATAACGAAGCGCGGACGATAACTCCACGCCGTAAGTGAGGCGGTGATAAATCTCATCCACCACCAACACACCGCCCAACTCCTCCATCGTGGATACGATGTGCGCCATCTCCTCGTCGCTCACGACAGTGCCGGTTGGATTCGACGGTGAGGAAATCAGCGCGGCGACGGTACGCGGCGTCCAGTGACGGCGAATGAGTTCAGCGGTAAGTTGATACGAGCTCGAGGCATCAACGGGAATGCCGACAGGCACGCCCTCGAACAAGCGCACGAAATGACGATTGCAGGGGTAACCGGGATCGGCGAGTAATACTTCGTCACCCGGCGAAAGCAATGCGCCGAATATGAGCTGCAACGCCCCCGATGCGCCGGGGGTAACGACAACACGCTCCGCCTCCACGTGTACCCCGGGTGCATACGAACGCGCGATCGCCTCGCGCAGCTCGGGCAAACCCAGCGCCGGCGTGTAGTGGGTCTTGCCTGCCTGGAGTGCGGCCACTCCCGCCTCAACGATCAGGTCAGCGGTGGGAAAATCCGGCTCGCCGATTTCCATATGGATAATGGAGCGGCCCTGCGCCTCGAGCGCGCGGGCGCGCGCGAGCACGTCCATGACGTGAAACGGCTCGATATGCGCCATGCGCGCGGCAAACGGCAGGTAACGATTCATCGGCTTTGGCAGTCTAAACACCGGTCTCGTGGACCGTTCAGCGGCTTCTGGGGGCTGTCATAACGCTCTGATTCCATTGGCGTGCACCATAAAAGTGTGTTGCGACCCCAGACCCTTTCTGGTATAGATTCGCGCTTATTTTTTCGGCCCGGGTCTATCCCGGGCCAATTATTGCAGGAGTAGAGTCATGCCGGCCATTCGAAAACGCAAGGAAAAATTACCGCCCAGGGAGGCGGCCGTCAACAACGTCTCGCCCGTCGCGGGAATCAAGCCTTACGCCTACAAGAAGGGCGAGAAATACATGAACAAAAAAATGCTTGGGCATTTTCGCCTTGTGCTCAACGCATGGAAGAAGGAACTCGAAAACGAAATCGCCCGCACCGTGCATCAGCTACGCGACGAACCCGAGAATCCCTCCGATCCGAACGACCGCGCCTCGCAGGAAACCGACATGTCGCTCGAACTGCGCTCGCGCGATCGCGAGCGCAAGCTGATCAAAAAGATCGACGAGGCGCTCGAGCGCATCGACAAGGACGAGTACGGTTACTGCGACAACTGCGGCGTCGAAATCGGCGTCGAGCGCCTCGAGGCGCGGCCCACGGCCGAGCTGTGCATCGACTGCAAGACATTGGAAGAAATCCGCGAGAAAAAAATGGGTAGTGAAGAGTAACGCGGCGCGCCCTCGACCCGCTACGGCTAAACCCGGAACACGGTGACCTCCCTTCTGATCCGCAACGCCCGCATCGCGCGCCCGGACGGATCCACCTTCGACGGCGATGCGCTATGCGAGGCGGGACGGATCGCGCGCGTTGATTCTTCCATTACCGTAAAGACTGACGAGGCGATTGACGCCAACGGCCTGCTGCTCCTGCCCGGCGTCATAGACCCACAGGTTCACTTTCGCGAGCCGGGCAAGGAATACAAAGAAGACCTCGCCTCCGGTTCGCGCGCCGCCATCAAGGGCGGCGTCACGAGCTTCCTCGAGATGCCGAACACCGATCCCCCTACCACGACTCAGGCGGCGCTCGACGACAAACTTAAGCGCGCGGCGGCGAAAAGCGTCGCGAACTACGGTTTCTTCATCGGAGCGACGACCGACAACCTCGACGAACTCAACCGCGCCACGCCCACCTGCGGCATCAAGATCTTTATGGGCGCGAGCACGGGCAGTCTGCTGGTGGACAAACCGGAAGATCTGGAGCGCATCTTCGCCAGCGGCACACGGTTGATTGCGGTCCACGCCGAGGATGAAGCGCGCATCCGCACGCGCAAGGCGCGCTTCTCCGGTCGTACCGACCATGTCGCGCACTCGGAAATTCGCGATGCCGAATGCGCCCTCGAAGCCACGAAACTTGCGCTGGCGCTATCGAAGAAATACCGCCGCCGTTTGCATATCTTGCATCTCTCGACAAAAGAGGAAGCCGAACTGCTACGCCGGGACAAACCGGCGTGGGTGACGGCCGAAGTCATTCCGAATCATTTGTTCCTCAATATCGCCGATTACGCCACACACGGCGCGCGCGTGCAGATGAATCCGCCGATTCGCACCAAGGAAGACAACGCGGTGTTGTGGCAAGCATTGCGCGACGGTGCGATTGATTTCATCGCCACCGACCACGCACCGCACACGCTGGAGGAGAAGGCACGCCCGTACCCGGAGAGCCCCGCAGGCATGCCGGGCGTGGAAACCTCGCT
>JBGPGJ010000389.1:0-2888 GCA_041483795.1 Sulfurifustaceae bacterium | reverse complement strand
GGAAATGCGAATCGTAGTAATCGAGCGAGCGTTGCACCTCGAGTACGACACGATCGAAGTACCCCGCCGGATCGTCGGCTTTTGTCAGCGCATCGAGACCCGTGTCCATGCTGCGCGAAAGATAAAGTTCGCCCTGCTTTGTGATTGTGAGCAGACCGCCCGTGGACGCAAACGAAAGCAACACCACGCCTTGCGTGTCCTCGGGCAAAAGCGCAGCGAGATTGCGCTGTGCGAGTTCGGGAATATCAATGATGTCGAGATTAATTCCGGCCCCGGTCAGTAAATCCACGCGCCGCTGAATGGCGGGACTGCGCGCAGCAACAGCGTACATAGGCCGTGCGCGGCCCGTGACCTTTTCGCCCGGCAGATCGAAGACATCCAGTGTGGCATCGTTAATGTGGAAATCGATGAGGTCTTTAATGCGCCAACGCAGCGCCGCGCGCAACTCCTCGGACGGCACGTCGGGCGCCTCGGTCAGCAACAGCGAGTAATCGGAAGTATCGAGCAACGTGGTGCAACGCGCGCGCGCAAGTTGATGGTCCGCTGCGAGCTTGACGAGCAGCTTCGCCTGATCCGCGCCGCTTTCCCAAGGACGAAAATCGAACACCGTCATCGCCGGTTCGCGCCCGCCCTCGCGCTCCACGCGCACGACGCAGGCCCCCTCCGGGTAGACACCTACACCGGTGAGGCCGGGAAGCAGCTTTTTTTTAAGCAGTGGAATCAGAACTAAGCCCCTTTTGCATTGTTTAACGCAGGAATCGGGCCATCCGAGCCGACTCCAAACCCTTATCACTTCCGCGCGATGCGGCTGCTTGTTGGAGCTTAGCACAAGATTTCGGCACTAAGCCCATGCCTTTAAGGGGATTTCTTACTATCAGCAGGCCGTTGTGATGCAGCAGGAGATGTCGGTACCGGGGAGAATGCGAAGGCGCGGATGCTCTTGAGCGCTTGGCCCGTGGATCGTCCGCGCAACTGGGTGCAGCGCGTTGGGTGAAGCTGACGACGAATTATTGGCTAGGGTTGGAGTCGACGCTGCGTTCTCGCGGTCGTCGACGGGGAGACGAAGATGAAAACGGTTCCTGACACGAATGGCACTTACGTAAAGCCAGTAACCGAACATTACGCCGTCATTTCGGCGAAAGCCGGAATCCAGGTTTTGAAAAAGCATCGGCCGATAGGCCGACTCTGGATGCCAGCGTTCGCTGGCATGACGTGCAATCAGAGGTTTCTTCCTCAAGTAAGTGCCATTCGGGCCAGACATCTATTCTGACCTCTAACGAAGAACCCAATTTTGCAATTGTAGGCGGGGCACACGGGAAAATTCCCCGGTGTTGTTAGTGACAAGGATAGCGCCCAGACTGAGAGCGTGAGCAGCAATCAGGGTATCCAAAGGCCCAATGGGTTTGCCTTTGCGTTCAAGTGCCGCCCGTAGATCACCGTATTCGCGCGCGGCCGATTCATCGAAACCCACAATCTCGAAACGGGCAAGAAAATACTCGGCGCGGCGGCGGTTATGGTCTTTGCGGGTGCTTTTAGCGATACCGTACTCCAGCTCAGACAGCGACACTGCCGAGATCATAATCTCGCCATAACGAAAGCGCTGGATCCGCTTTAACACCAGCTCGAAACCCGGCTTGCGGTTGATGAGGTAAATACAGGTGTCGGTATCGAGAAGGTAGCGCATCATTTGGCGCGTAGGGCGCGGCGCTTTTGCTGACGTTTCGGTTGATGGCGCTCGATTTTAAATTCTGGATCCAACCCATTGAGAATCCTTTGCAGATCCCTAGCGTCGTAACGAGCCGGAAACAAGATCACGGCATTACCGAGGCGTTTAACAACCACCTCGTCTCCTTTAAAACGGAACTCCTTGGGCAGACGCACGGCCTGACTTTTGCCATTGGTAAACAGTTTTGCAGTTTGCATGGGAGGGACCCTCGTTGGAAAGATATATATCAAGTATATACTATCGAACCGGGGTGTCTAAAAATTCTAACGATCCTTCAATGTACGTTTCATGATTTTGAGACGCAATTACCGTGGAGACGAAAACGGTTTCTGAGCCCAATGGCACTATTAAGCGATTGGCCCGTGGATCGTCCACACTATTGGATACAGCGTGTTAACCGACCGGAGAACAACACCGAGCTCAAAGCCTTACGCCAATGCACCAATCGAGGCTCGCCTTTCGGCAACACACGTTGGGTAAGGCTGACGGCAAAGCGGCTAGGGCTGGCGTCGACGCTGCGTTCTCGCGGCCGTCCACGGGGAGACAAAACCGAGAACAGTTCCTGACACCGTGCCCGTATGCCGGCGCTAACGTAACAGCACGGTCAAAAAAATGGGTCGAGGACGCGAACACCCGTCTTCGCGAAATCGCCGCGGTTGCGGGTCACGACCGTCAGATTGTGAATAAGAGCGGTGGCGGCGATTAGCTTGTCCAGCGCGTTTTCGTGGTGCGGTACCCGCAGTCGACCCCACAGTTGAGCGACATCGGAGTCAATATCGAGGATGAAATCCTCGTAGCTGCGGAGCAACTGCGTTAGCCACTTTTCAAGTCGGGCGGCTTGCAGTGTGTCGCCGCGATGGCGAATCAGCTCTACACCGCGGCGAAGCTCACCAACGGTTACTACCGAAAGGAAGATAGGTAATTGATCCGAGGCGACGCGTTTGAAGAAATCGCGTACGCCGGCGTTAGCTCGGAAGAAAGGGGTCGGGAGTCTTTTCACGGGCCATCCCCCTTCTTCCTGGGCCGACCTCGCGGCCGAAGCGTCGATTCGAGGGACAAGCGCTTGGCGGTTCGAGCCTGCCACGGCTCGCTGCCAAACGGGCGGCCGCGCTGCACGCTGCGCCGCAGCGCCTCAAGCTCTTGTGCAGTCTCGGGCCGATTG
>JBGPGJ010000388.1:0-2893 GCA_041483795.1 Sulfurifustaceae bacterium | reverse complement strand
GCGCCATCGCGCATCGTATTTGCCCCGCAATCCTGCAGCCCCTGCTTCTACACCCCGCGCGATCCCGGCAGCCGCTGCAGCGCGGGACGCGAGGCCTGCGGTGTATTTGCCATGTCCGACTACATGGACACGGCCGTTACTACCTTCGAGCGTGCGCGGCACACGCCCAAAACTGCGGTTTGATTCCGCTACAATAGCGGGCATGGCTGAGTCCCTGTCCGTCGCCATCATCACGCGTAACGCCGCTGACCAACTCGCGGCCTGCCTCGAAAGCGTACGCTTCGCCGCCGATATTGTGGTTGTGGATTCGGGTAGCAGCGATGCGACCATCGGCGTCGCCGAACGATACGGCGCGCGCGTGGTGCACCAGGAATGGCTCGGTTACGGAAAGCAGAAACAACTCGCTGTCGTTCAGACACGCCATCGTTGGGTGCTGTGCGTGGATGCCGACGAGCGTGTTAGCGATCAATTGCGCATCTCGATTCAGGTCGAGCTGGCGGCGCCGCGGTTTCAGGCCTACCGCATGGCGCGCTGCAACCGCTTCATGGGACGCTGGCTGCGCCACGGGGAGGGGTATCCCGATTGGTCGCTACGGTTGTTCAATCGCGAACACGCCAACTGGAGCGACGACGCCATTCACGAAAAGGTCGTTACCCAGACCGCCATCGGAACATTGAGAGGCGATCTGCTGCACGAATCGGAAACCGGCATCGCCGATTACCTCGGCAAACAGAACCGGTACACGACGTTGCAGGCGCAGGCGCTGCATGCGCGCGGCAAACGCGCCGGTATGGCAAAGATGTTGCTGGGTCCGGTGTTCCGCTTCGTCAAGTTCTACTTCTTGCGCCTCGGTTTCCTCGACGGCATTCCGGGACTGGTGCACATCTCGATCGGCTGCTGCAACACCTTTACCAAGTACGCCAAGCTTATGGAGCTGCAACAGCGTGACCGCGCCCGATAGTAGCGGCGCGCTTGCGCCCAACGCGCGCGTCCTCGTCGTCCATGTCGCGCGCATCGGCGATACGCTGCTTATTACGCCCGCGCTGCGGGCGCTCAAACAGGCTATTCCAGCAGGTCGGCTGGGATGTCTGTTGCACCCGGCGCGGCGCGAATTGCTGGAAGGCTTGCCGTTCATTGACGAACTCGGCGCCATCAGGCCCAAGACCGCGTGGTGGCGTGGGCGCATCGACGGACTGCGGTCGCTCTCGGCATCCTGCCTCCCGCGACACTCGTACATCCCTGTACGTCGCTGGGATGTCGCACTGGTCTACGGCCACGATGCACCGCTCATCCGCTACGCCGCGCGCGTGGCCGAACGCGTGGTCGCCTTCGATCAGCGCGATGAAACGCTGGACGCCATGCTCTGGAAAGCGGTGCCAACCCCGACGGCGCCGATGCACGCGGTGCACGAGCGGCTTTTGCTTCCAGCCGCGTTCGGGATCGAGACGCGCGATTATCGCCTCGCCTACGCGTCGTCGGCGCCGGAACTTGCGGCGGCGAAAGACTGGCTCGCGCGGCACGCTGTAGCGACACGCCCGCTCGTGGGTTTTCAGGTCGCGAGCTTTCAAACCAAGCGCTATCGCGACTGGCCGCTCGATCGTTTCATCGAGCTCGGGCGCCGCCTGCTTGCGCGCCATCCCGAGGCACGGATTCTGGTATTCGGCGGCAACGAAAGCCGGGGGCACGCGGATACTCTGGCGCGCGCGCTCGGCGCGCGCGTGATTTCGCTCGCCGGTGCGTTGCGGCTGCGCGCAACGGCGGCACTCATGGCGCAGCTCGATCTCTACGTCGGCGTGGATACCGGCCCGACCCACCTTGCCGGCGCACTTCGTGTCCCGATGGTCGCGCTGTATCATTGCCGCCACCGTGGCCGTTATCTGGCGCCGCTACAACACGAACACTTGCGTGTCCTTGAACACCCGGCGACCGACGACGACTGCCGCAATACCCTGCCCATGTCCGACATCACTGTGGATCAGGTCTGGAATGCCGTCGAGTCGTTGCTTGCCTGACTTCCGATGACAACAACCAGCGGTCTCAACATCGTGCACACGGAATCCTCGTGCGGTTGGGGCGGACAGGAGATCCGGATTCTCACCGAAGCCCACGGCATGCAGCGCCGCGGCCATCGCATGACGATTGTTTGCCCACCGGAGGCGCCTATCTACACCGCGGCACAGAAGCTGGGGATCGCTGCCGTCGCACTGCCGATCGCGCGCAAAAACCTTAGGGGGCTATTTGCGCTCCGCGCTTGGCTCAAGCAACAGCGCGACATTGGCGTGCTCAACACACATAGTTCGACCGACTCTTGGCTGGTGGCCGTCGCACGCCTGACCCTACGTGGCGACGCACCCATTGTGCGCACGCGCCACGTCTCGACGCACATTGGGAACAATTGGCCTACGCGCTGGCTCTATCAGGAGGCCACGCGCCACATTGTTACCACCGGCGAAGCGCTCAAACAGCAGCTGGTGAGCGAGAACAAGTTCGATCCGACGCGTATGACGTCAGTCCCAACCGGCATAGACCTCGAACGCTTCCACCCGCGCGACGCGCACGCGGCACGCCGCACACTCGAGCTTGACACGGCGCGCAACTATCTCGGCATCGTCGCCACATTGCGCAATTGGAAGGGGCATACTTATTTATTGCAGGCGTTCGCCGCTCTCGTGTCACGGTATCCGGGCTGGGATCTAATCATCGTCGGCGATGGGCCGCAGCGGCATAATCTCGAACGCCTGATCGGCGAGCTCGGTCTCGGCAAGTGTGTGCACATGATCGGTAATCGCGAAGACGTGCAGACCTGGTTCAACACCTTCGATATTTTCGCACTGCCCTCTTACGGCGAAGAAGGCGTATCGCAATCGGCGATGCAGGCGCTGGCGAGCGGCCT
>JBGPGJ010000387.1:0-2897 GCA_041483795.1 Sulfurifustaceae bacterium | reverse complement strand
GGCCGGCTGTGTTCGAAAGGCGCGGCGCTGGCCGAGACGCTCGATCTCGACGACCGTCTGCTCTACCCCGAAATCGACGGCGAGCGTGTTGGCTGGGAGCGTGCGCTCGATGCCGTTGCACAGGGCTTCGCGCAAACGATTGATAAACACGGTCTGCAAAGCGTGGCGTTTTACGTCTCGGGCCAATTGCTCACCGAGGACTACTATGTCGCCAACAAGCTGATGAAGGGCTGCATCGGCACGGCCAACATAGACACGAACTCGCGTCTGTGCATGTCTTCCAGTGTGGCAGGTCATAAGCGCGCCTTCGGCGCCGACACCGTGCCGTGCAGTTATCGCGATCTCGACCTCGCGGAACTGATCGTACTCGTGGGTTCGAACACCGCTTGGTGTCATCCGGTGCTGTTTCAGCGCATCCAGGCGGCACGCCAGGAAAATCCCGAACTGCGAGTAGTCGTCATTGACCCAAAGCGCACCGAGACCTGCGAAGAAGCGGACCTACATCTTGCGATCGCACCGGGGTCCGATACCTGGCTCTTCAACGGTCTGCTGGTGTGGCTGCACGATCAGGATCACACCCACTTGCGGTTCATTGACGATCACACACAGGGTCTCGATGACGCCCTCGCCGCTGCGCGTGCGAGCAGCCCCACGCCGGAAGCCGTCGCACGCCTCTGCGGCGTTACCGAAGCGGATCTACTGACGTTTTTCCAGTGGTTTTCGCAGACCGAGAAGGTCATCAGCGCATACTCGCAGGGCGTGAATCAGTCATCGTGCGGCACGGACAAGGTCAACAGCATCGTCAACTGTCATCTCCTCACGGGTCGCATCGGCCGCCCCGGCATGGGGCCGTTCTCTCTCACCGGTCAACCGAACGCCATGGGTGGGCGCGAGGTCGGCGGACTCGCCAACCAACTCGCGGCGCACATGGACTTCGCAGCGCAGGATGTCGAGCGCGTGCGCCGCTTCTGGAACTCAACCGCCATCGCACGCGAACCCGGCCTGAACGCCGTGAATATGTTCCGCGCCGTCGAGGAGGGAAAGATCAAGGCGATCTGGATCATGGCGACCAACCCGGCGGTGAGCCTACCGGAAGCGGATCGCGTACGCGCGGCGCTCGCCAAATGCCCCTTGGTCGTAGTCTCCGATTGCATCGGTGCTTCCGACACGCTTCGGTACGCGCATATCCGCCTGCCGGCCACAGCATGGGGCGAGAAAGATGGGTCGGTCACGAATTCCGAACGGCGCATCTCGCGCCAGCGGCAGTTCCTCGAAGCGCCGGGCGAGGCCAAACCCGACTGGTGGATCGTCACCCAGGTAGCAAGGCGCATGGGGTTTGCGGAAGCCTTCCCCTACGAGTCGGCACACGAGATTTTTCTCGAGCACGCCGCACTTTCGGGCTTCGAGAACGACGGTCGGCGCGATTTCGACATCAGCGGACTCGCCGAACTCGACGCCGCCGGCTACGACGGGCTGATGCCCGTGCAATGGCCGGTCACGCGCAAACGACCGCACGGTACGGAGCGGCTGTTCGGTGACGGCCGCTTCTATACCAACAACGGCCGGGCGCGGTTCATCGGCATAACGCCACGCCCGCCCGTTAACGCGCCGGGTGATGACTATCCGTTGGTATTGAACACCGGTCGCGTGCGCGATCAATGGCATACCATGACGCGCACGGCGAAGTCGGCGCGCCTGAACGCCCATACGCCCGAACCCTATGTCGAAATGCACCCCGACGACGCACAACCGCTTGCGCTCGCCGACGGCACGCTGGCGCGACTGGAAAGCGTGTACGGCGTCATGCTCGCGCGCGTGAAGCTCGCTTCCGCATCGCGGCGCGGGTCGGTGTTCGTGCCAATCCACTGGAACGATCAATTCGCGCGCCTTGGCTGCGTGGGCGCCTTGGTGAATTCCGCCACCGATCCGATCTCGGGTCAGCCGGAACTCAAGCACACGCCGGTACGCGTCACCCCGTACCACCCGCGCTGGTACGGATTTGTTCTTTCGCGGCGCCGGTTATCCATTGCGGATGCGGTCTACTGCGTCTCGATCCGCGGCCGTCAGTTCTGGCGCTACGAACTCGCCGGCGAAACACCGCCGCAGGACTGGAAACACTGGGCGCGCGAACTTTTATGCGCGCCGCAGACGGACGGTCGCGCCGAGTGGATCGAGTACCTCGATACCGGCAGCGGTCGCTACCACGGCGTGCGATTGTTCACGCGCCCCGACGCCGGTACCGCACTGGAAAGCGGTGTGTTCATCGCGCCGACACCCGATCTGCCGCCACGCTCATGGTTGGCGGAATTGATCGTCAAACCCGCCATATCGGCCGACGAACGCATGGGTCTGCTCGCCGGCGCCGCCCCCCGAGGCCAGGTCGAGACCGGCCCAGCCGTGTGCGCCTGTTTCGGCGTGGACGCGAATGCTATCCGCCGCGCGATCCGCGAGCGCAAACTTGCGAGTGTCGAGGCCATCGGCCAGGCCTTGCAGGTCGGCATGAATTGCGGTTCGTGCAAGCCCGCGCTCAAGGCCTTGCTCGAAGAGGCGCACGGTAAGCGTGCCGCCGCGTGACCGCGTGTCCTCTCGGTGCATTCATTTTCCTGCCGATCATTACGGCAATGTCAAACCGGTTGCTACTATAATGGCAAGCAAAACCGACGTTCGACACACAATTCATGCCTCTCTATCTCGACACGGGATTTCGCTCCACCGGCGGTGCGCGCCACGACGATGAATCCTGTCAAGTCCTGATACCCGACACCGACCATGATGCCGCTCACGGCGCGTTGCTGGCAATCGCCGACGGCCTCGCGGAACGTCTGTCGCCGGAGACCGCCGCGCGCGATGCGCTTAAGGCCCTGAGCGATCACTACTACACCACGCCGGAAAACTGG
>JBGPGJ010000386.1:0-2913 GCA_041483795.1 Sulfurifustaceae bacterium | reverse complement strand
GGATCGTGCAAGCGGAACTGCGCATCCGGTACGCTGACCCAGGTCACGAACGCCGCGCCGTGGGCGCGGCGACACAGGTTGCAGTGACAATGGACCACCCATTTCGTGGGCAGATCCACCTCGAAGCGAATCGCCCCGCATAGGCAGCCGCCGCTGGCGACGGCGCTCACAGCCGACTCTGCCCCGACCGGGTGTCGCGGCTCGCCGGCTCGTACGAATACCCGAGTGACGTCAATGCATCGCCGATCTTGTCTACCTGATAGCCGTATACGATTGTCGGTCCGATGGCGGATACCGGAACGCCGCGGCCGCGCAGGGCCCACATGCCGAGCCGGCCTTGCAGCGTTTTTTCCACGTCGTACTCGATGTAGGCCACGTTATTCGCGGCGAGGTCGCGGCGCAATTTTGCGCAGTAACCGCACCAATCGGTCGTATAGATCGCGATCCGTTTCGAGTCCGGCGACGGCAGATGCGCGAAGGCGGCGTAGCGATCGAAGCCAAACAACGTCAGCGCCAGAAACAGCGCGGTGAACAGAAGGGCTTTGCGTGTCTGGGCGAGGCGGTCCACTTAATTTTCGCCGGCTAACTGGCCTAGTTACAGTGAAGTCCACAACGATCGTTTGGTCAACACCGTAGGCAGCGGCATGGCTTCGATTTAGCACGAACTGCTCTTAGTGTTGCCGTAATTCCTCGAGGATTTTTCCGGCCTCGCGCGCGATGCCGCGCCGCCCGAGCAGGAGTTGCCAGCGCCAACCGCCGAGTTGCCGCCACAGAAATGCCGCGCGCACGCCCGCGAACAAGGTCGCGCGTACCTTGGCGGCGATCAGCGGATTGACCAGGTAGCCGTGCTCGCCGGTCACCATGATTCGCGGAGAAAGAGCGCTTAGTGTCTGGACGTACACCTCGGCGAGTTTCTCGACCAGGTTCGGGTGTACGCTGTCATCGCCGGGCTCGAAGAATTTCATCTGTTCCTCGGCGATTTCGATGCCATGACGGATCGTTTGCTGCATGTCCGTTCGCCGCGCAAGTTGCCCGGCCAGGTGCAGCATAGAAATCGCGTAGCGCGCAATTTCGACATCCAGCGTTTTACGCGAGATGGAGAGTTTGCTACGCAGTAGTTCCAGCCCTTCGCGTACGCCTTCGGTGCCGCCGAACACCTCTTCGGTGTTGCCGGCGTCCAGCATGAGGATACTGTGGATGGTGGTAGCGAAGGTGTTGGCATCGGCACGCCCTTCGTGCGCAAGTTGCTGCACGAGCCGCGCGGCCTGAAACAGGCCGGCCAGGGCCAACGTCCGATCTCGCAAGCTCACAATGTTCCCCCTACTGCGCGCATTATTGTCATGTGGGCGTGCGATGTTATCCGATGGCGTCGGGCGGCGGAATATGGCAATTTACTCATCTTCATCAATCCAACGAGGCCGAGGAGAGGAACAGCAGTGACGCAAAACGAAAGACCCATCATTGGGCTCGTTATGGCCGGCGGCGGTGCCCGCGCCGCGTACCAGGTCGGCGTGCTCAAGGCCATCGCCCTGATGCTGCCCCCCGGCTCACCGAACCCGTTTCAGATTCTCTGCGGTACCTCGGCCGGGGCCCTCAACGCCACGGCGCTCGCGATCTACGCGCGCCATTTTCAGGACGGCGTGCGCCGGCTCAATTACGTTTGGAAGAATTTCCGCGTGCACCACGTGTTCCTCGCCGATGCCTGGGGCTTGCTCAAGACCGGCGTGCGCTGGTTCTCCACGCTCGCCCTCGGCGGGCTCGCCAAACACAATCCGCAGGCGCTGTTCGACCGCGCCCCGTTGCAGGAGCTGCTTGGAAAATTCATGCCGTGCGATCGGATTCAGGCTTCGATTGACGCCGGGGCGTTGCGCGCGCTCTCGATCACAGCCTCCGGCTACGGTTCCGGGCAGTCGGTGACGTTCTATCAAGGGGTGGATACGCTCAAGCCATGGGCGCGTGCGCGGCGTGTCGGTTGCGCGTGTCAGATCACAATCGATCATTTGATGGCGTCCTCGGCGATCCCGTTTCTGTTTTCCGCGATCAAGGTCAATCGCGAGTACTTCGGCGACGGGTCCATGCGCCAGCACGCACCGATCAGTCCGGCGCTGCACCTGGGCGCGCAGCGCATATTCGCCATCGGCGTGCGCTACGAGTCCAATCCCAACGGCCGCGGCGTGCGCCCCGAGTCGCAAGAATACCCCTCGCTGGCGCAGATTGCGGGTCATGTATTGAATACTATTTTTCTCGATGCCCTCGAGGTCGACCTCGAACGCTTGCAGCGCATCAACCGCACCGTCAGTATGATTCCGTCAACGCATCTGCATAAAGACGCGGTTACGCTGCGCCAGGTGGATGTGTTTTTCATCAGCCCAAGCCGCGACATCGAGCCGATCGCCATCAAGCATGCGCATCACTTGCCGCGCGCGCTGCGCTTGCTGTTGCGCGGCGTCGGCGCCCGGCACCGTCACGGCGCGAACCTGCTGAGTTACCTGCTGTTCGAACGCCCCTACTGCCGCGAGCTGATCGCGCTCGGCTACGCCGATGCGATGGCGCGCAAGCAGGAGATTCTCGATTTCCTCGGTGTACCAGGGCGCTGACCGTGCAGCGCGTGTTGATCGCACTCGGGATCGCGCTGTTCGTTGTCGGTCTCGCCTGGCCTTGGCTGCGCCGCCTCGGACTCGGCCGCCTGCCAGGCGACATCGTGATCCAGCGCGAGAACTTTACGTTTTATTTTCCCATCACGACGATGATTATCGTGAGTGTGGTGTTGTCGCTGGTGTTCTGGTTGTTGCGAAAGTAGGGGCGAACGCGCTGCGCGCGATCGTGGTGTATGAACTGTTGCTTGCGGTTCTCGCACCGCGGGCGAGATACGTTTCTTTGTGCGGACAAAGAAATGTATCCCAAAGAAAGCCG
>JBGPGJ010000385.1:0-2927 GCA_041483795.1 Sulfurifustaceae bacterium | reverse complement strand
CGGTCGAGCCGCAGCAACTCAGCCATGCTGGACTTCCCCGAGATAGACTTCCTTGACACGCGTGTCGCGGGCGATTTCCGCCGGCGCACCTTCAACGAGTACACGCCCTGCGACTAGAACGACGATGCGTTCGGCGAAGCGGAACACCAGCCCCATGTCATGCTCGATAAACAGGATGGTCACATCGCTCGGCAGTTTGCCGATGACATTGAAAAGTTCCACACTTTCAGCCAACGGAATACCTGCCCCAGGTTCATCCAATAACAGAATCTTGGGCTTGGTCGCGAGAGCGAGCGCGATCTCCACCAGGCGCTGCTTTCCGTATGGGAGATTCCTCGTCGGTACATCGGCTTCGCGCTCCAGGTGCAAGGAGCCGAGGAGTTCCTGCGCCTCGGCGATTTCTTGCCGCTGGCTCGCCACCGTGCGCCACCAAGCGCCCACCAACCCCTTGCGTTCGCAAATAGCGAGCAGCACCGATTCCAGCACGGTCAGGCCGGGAAACAGGGTGTTGATCTGGAAGGTTCGCGTCAGGCCGCGCTTCACCCGCTGGTGCTGCGGCAAGTGAGTAACGCGCTCCTCGCCGAGGAACACCTCGCCCGCGTCCGGTGCAAAAACGCCGGTCAACAAATTGATAAACGTCGTCTTACCGGCGCCGTTCGGACCGATCAGCGCATAGCGCGCTCCGAGCGGAAGCGCAATACTGATGTCGTCGTTGGCCTTAAGGCTGCCCCACTGCTTCGACAGACCCTGGGTTCGCAAAGCGCAGTTCATTTCGTCTTCCCCGCTAGGCGGTCGTACCAGGTTGCGATACCGCCCATGATTCCGCCGCGCGCGAACAGCACGATCGCGACCAGCAACAGCCCCAGCCAGAATTGCCAATACACCGGGTTGAGGCCGGACAAATAATTCTGCGCTAGCATGAACACCGCCGCGCCGACGAATCCGCCGTACAGCCGGCCGATGCCACCTAATACCAGCATGACCAGCAACTCGGCCGAGCGCGTGAAACTCAGCACATCGAGGCCCACGAATTGTGTCGTTTGTGCCATGAGCGCGCCTGCGATACCGGCGATACCGGCAGCAATTGTAAAAATGACGATCTCGCGGCGGCGCACGGGCACACCGATCGCCGGCATGCGCTTGGGGCCCTCGCGCAGACCTTGGAGACTCAATCCGAACGGTGAGTGGACCAAGCGTCGCACGAGCATGAAAAGCAAAAATGCGACGACGAGCGAGTACCAAAAGGCGGTGCGACCGTAGATATCGAATGAGAATTGCCCCAAGAGCTTCCACATGGCGACGCCGGTCAATCCATCCACACCGCCGGTGATGAACGCCGCCTTGTTCGCCGCTTCGTAGAGGAGAGAACAGATGCCGAGCGTGATCATGAGGCGCGCGATATCCGATCCCCGGACAACTAGAAAGCTCGCAAGGAAACCAACGAGCGCGGCCAATGCGCCCGCCGCCAACAATCCGGTCAGGGGTTCGCCCCACCCGTGCGCCGCCAATAAGCCCGCGGTATAGGCACCGACGCCGAAAAAGGCGGCATGACCGAGAGACAGGATACCGGCGTAACCCAGAATCAAATCCAAGGACAGCCCGAACAGGCCGACGATCAATATTTGGCTCGCCAGCACACGATAACCGGGAAACAGGATAAACGCCGCCATTGGCAAGAACCAGAAAACAAGTTCCAAGTAGCGCCACTGGTCGCCTCGCAAGCGATGATTGACCGCTTCGTCTATCGGTGGTGTCGCTGGGCGAAAGGCGGAGGCTTTTTCGTTCATCCCGCGCGTCTTCCGTAAAGTCCCGCTGGGAATATGACGAGCAAGATTACCATCACCGCATAGATGATAAAGGCGCCAATCGTCGGTACGTAATATTTTCCCGCGACATCAAACACGCCGAGAATGAGCGCCGCGATCAACGGCCCCTTGATCGTTCCCGCGCCGCCCACGGTGACGACGAGCAAGAAGTAGACGAGATAATTGAGCGCAAACGTGGGATCGAGCCCCAGTATGTCAATACCGAGCGCTCCGCCTAAGCCCGCTAAACCGGAACCGAGCGCGAACGTGATCGTGAATACCAAGTCAACGTTGATGCCGAGACCGCGGGATACTTGTTGGTTGTCCACCGAGGCGCGCACTTGCGCGCCGAAACGGGTGTATTTGACAAGATATCCGAGCCCGAGCGTTATCGCGATCACCAGCACGATCAAAAATAGCCGATAGCGGCCGAGGTCGAGCCCCAGAATCGCGATCTGTCCTTGCAAGAACTTCGGCAGCGACACCGGCTGCTGGGTCGGTCCAAAAAAATACGTCGCCGCGGCGATCGCCATAAAAGTGAAACCGATCGTAAACAAGACCTGATCGAGATGGCTCGCCGTGTAAAGTCGTTGATAAAGCGTGCGCTCGAACAAGATGCCGACCAGCGCGACAAGAACGAAGGCGATCGGCAAACAGGCGAGAAACGGCAAGCCGAATCGTTGCATCAATACGACGGACACATAACCGCCGAGCATGGCAAATGCGCCGTGGGCGAGATTGACGAAATTCATCAATCCCATCGTGACGGACAAGCCGATTCCAATGAGGAATAGCAGGCTGCCATAGGCAATGCCGTCGAACAGCACGCCGACCAGGCTTGTGAACATGGTGCCGCCGTTTTCTAAAACGAAATGCCGACCGCCGAAGGAAAGGCCCTGCCCGCCGCGGCGGGCAGGGATGCGAGTCTTTATTTGGCGGGGTCCTTGACGTTCTCGATCTTATCGAACTCGACGTTATAGAGGTGCCCGCCAATCTTCTCCACGCGCCGCACGTAAACCGTTTGCACGATATCGCGTGTCTCTGCATCTATCTGGATCGGCCCGCGCGGGCTCATGGTCTTCCACCCCTTCAGCACCCCCATCGCCTTGTCGGGATCCATCT
>JBGPGJ010000384.1:0-2928 GCA_041483795.1 Sulfurifustaceae bacterium | reverse complement strand
CTTTATTGACGCCACGTGCCATGGGATTCTCCTTCGGGTTCATCACGGAGCATGAAAGTTGGATTCTCCGTGAACAGGGCGGCCATCCTACACGGGTGGGATGCCGCGCTCAACGCGTTAGGCGGATGGCCTGTGACTTCATTGTGTTACGTCGAATTTCTGTGGCGATTCTTAATTAAGATTGGTCGTGCTCCCGTGCGGATTGTCAGCCTAATAGTGTATTTACTTGCGGTTCTCGCACCGCGGGCGAGTTGCTTTTCTTTATCTGATCTATACAGGCAAGCAAGAAAAAAGTCACCTGCTATGGGTCAGCCACCCACAAGTACAGTTCATACACGACAATCGCGCGGAGCGCGAACAACCCCCATGTGGGGATGACGCGCCTCGCGCGTCACTTCTCGATAACTTCAATTCCCTTTACCTCTTGATGCCCCTTGGGCAATTTCGAGCCCCGAAAGCCACGCTCGGATACGTACTGATCTATATCGTTTCCGGACCTAAGCTTGAGTTCGCCCTTGCCGGTGTACAGCAACAATTTTTGGCCTTCTTTGAATACCGCGATGCCGGCGAGGTATTCCTCGCGCTTGGCAACCTTGGCACCCGGGATGCCGAGAATCTTGTCGCCCTTGCCCTTGTCCATCTTCGGCAGATCGCCGACCGCGCAAACGAGCAAATTTCCTTTGACCGTCGCAGCGGCAAGCCAGTCGTTGCTGAAATCCGCGACACGCTGCGGTGGCAACGCCTTTGCGCCCTTCGGCACTTTGAGCACCGCTTTGCCCGCGCGGCGGTCGGTAATCAGATCGGAGAGCTTGGCGATGAAGCCGTATCCCGCGTCCGAGGCAAGCAGGTAAAGATCGTTCGGTTCACCCATCACCACACCGGACCAGGTGGCGCCGGGCGGCGGATTGAGACTTGACGACAGCGGCTCGCCGTGGCCGCGTGCCGAGGGCAGTTTATGCGCTGGGAGTGTGTACGTGCGGCCGGTGGAATCGAGAAACACCACAAGCTGATTGCTCTTGCCATGCGCGGCCTGGATGAACGCATCGCCGGTCTTGTAATCGAGCGCGCGCGGGTCGGCATCGTGGCCCTTGGCCGCGCGCACCCACCCTTTCTCCGAGAGAACCACGGTGATGGGCTCGGTCGGCAACAGCTGCGTGATGTCTATCACCTTTGCCGCTTCGCGCCGCACAATCGGCGCGCGGCGTGCGTCACCGAACTCTTCGGCATCGGCCTCGATCTCCTCACGCACTTTGCTTTTCAGTTTCTGGCGTGAGTCGAGAATCTTTTCGAGGTCGGCCTTCTCCTTCGCCAGCTCCTTCTGCTCGCCTTTGATCTTCATCTCCTCGAGTTTGGCGAGGTGGCGCAACTTGGTTTCGAGGATGGCCTCGGCCTGTGCATCGCTGAGCTTGAAGCGCTTCATCAATACGGACTTGGGCTCGTCCTCTTTGCGGATGATGCGGATTACCTCGTCGAGATTGAGGTAAGCGATGAGCAAGCCGTCCAGGATATGCAGCCGCTGGCTGACCTTGTCGAGGCGGTATTGCAGCCGCCGGCGCACGGTCTCGGTGCGGAACTCGAGCCACTCCTTTAGTAGTTCGAGCAGGTTGTAGACGCGCGGCCGGCGATTGAGGCCGATCATATTCATGTTCACGCGGTAACTGCGTTCGAGGTCGGTGGTAGCGAACAGATGGTCCATCAGCTCGACCGCGTCCACGCGGTTCGAACGCGGTACGATCACGAGGCGCGTCGGGTTTTCGTGATCGGACTCGTCGCGCAAATCTTCGACCATCGGCAGCTTCTTATCGCGCATCTGCTGCGCGATCTGCTCCAGCACCTTCGCGGGCGAGACCTGATACGGCAGCGCGGTGATGACGATGTCACCGTTCTCGCGCTCCCAGCGCGCACGACAGCGGATCGAGCCGGCACCGGTCTTGTATATCTCGCGGATCTCGGCGATCGGCGAGATGATCTCGGCGTCGGTCGGGTAGTCCGGCCCCTTGATGTGACGCAGCAGGTCGCCGATCGTGGCGCTCGGGTTATCGAGCAGATGCACGCAGGCCGCCGCCACTTCGCGCACGTTGTGCGGCGGGATGTCGGTCGCCATGCCGACGGCGATACCGGTAGTGCCGTTGAGCAGCACGTGCGGCAAGCGCGCCGGCATAATCTTGGGCTCTTGCAACGTGCCGTCGAAGTTCGGCGCCCAGTCCACCGTCCCTTGATCGAGTTCGGAGAGCAGCGCCTGCGAGAAATGCGTGAGGCGTGACTCGGTATAGCGCATCGCGGCGAAGGATTTCGGGTCGTCGGCCGAGCCCCAGTTACCCTGGCCGTCCACAAGCGGATAGCGATAGCTGAACGGTTGCGCCATCAACACCATGGCCTCGTAACAGGCCAAATCGCCGTGGGGATGAAACTTGCCGAGCACGTCACCGACGGTGCGCGCCGATTTCTTGTACTTCGCCACCGCCGAGAGCCCGAGCTCGGACATGGCATAAAGGATGCGCCGCTGCACCGGCTTCAAACCGTCGCCGATGGCCGGCAGCGCGCGGTCGAGCACCACGTACATCGAATAATCGAGATAGGCCTTCTCGGTGAACACCGCAAGCGGCAGGCGCTCGATGTCGGTACCGCGCGGCGGCATGCCAGTGGGCTGCGCTTTCCCGCGCGGCGGTTTGGTCCTTTTTTGCTTAGCGACGGATCTCTTCGCCATGTCTTACCTCAAAAAACTCAACGCGGAGACGCAAAATTACATGCCTTCCCTGGCTTCGCACCGCGGACCTCGATATACCACGGCCCGCACTTCTCGCTGCGTATTCCATACTACGCTCGAAGTCCAGCCCAGCCCTCCCTGGCTGGGCGTTCGCTGCTGGCGCAGCTCACCCATGTGCGGGCGCTCAGCGGCGCCGATGCACGTTAAGTGCATCGGCGAAT
>JBGPGJ010000383.1:0-2930 GCA_041483795.1 Sulfurifustaceae bacterium | reverse complement strand
CGCGTAGGGGCGCGCGGGCCCCAAAGCCGAGAAGCGCAGACATGGTTGCGCCATCCGGGGCGGTATTTCTTTGGTGACTTTCTTTGTACCGAATCAAAGAAAGTCACCTGCCGTGGGTCAGCCACCCACAAGCTAAAGTCATTACTCGACAATCGCGCGGTAGCGCGCTCGACTAACTAACCAATCCCTGCTCGGCGTGCACCGCGCCATCGAGCAACACCTTCCCATCGCGAATGGTCAGACGACCTTCCATGAACCATCGGATGGCTAACGGATAAATCCGATGCTCCTGCTCGAGCACGCGCGCCGCGAGTGTCGCGGGCGTGTCGTTCGGCAACACCGGCACCGTCGCTTGAATAATGATGGGACCGGTGTCTACGTCGGGCGTAACGAAGTGGACAGTCGCGCCGTGCTGTTTTACGCCGGCCGCAAGCGCGCGCTCATGCGTGCGCAGTCCCGGAAACTGGGGCAACAGCGAGGGATGTATATTGATGAGCTGGCTTTGGTAACGTCGGATAAAGTTCGCGGTGAGAATGCGCATGAATCCGGCGAGCACGACCAGCTGCGGATGGTAGCGGTCAATGACGTGTGCGAATGCTTCGTCCAAAGCCTCTCGTGTCTGGTAGTCGCGGTGCGACACGACCTGTGTCGGAATACTTGCGGCCTGTGCGATTTTAAGTCCTGCGGCGTCGGCGTTGCTGCTGATTACCGCACATATCTCGGCCGGGAAGTCGCCCGTGCGCGTTGCCTCCAGAATCGCCTGCATGTTGCTGCCGCGCCCGGAGATGAGGATAACAATCCCCTGGCGTTTCATGGACGGATGACGATGGTTTCGCCCTCCCCATTGTCACCTAAACGCGGTTCGATGTGTCCGACGACCATCGCGTGTTCGCCTTGTTCGTTAAGCATCGCGATCGTGCGTTCGGCGTCGTTAGCGCTGACGACCAGCACCATTCCTAGGCCGCAGTTAAAGGTGCGATACATCTCGGCGTCCTCGACGTTGCCATGTTGTTGCAGCCAGTCGAAGATCGCCGGGCGTTTCCAGGCGCGCGCTTCGATCGCTGCGCGCATCCCAACGGGCAGTACGCGCGGCACGTTGCCGGGCAGGCCACCGCCGGTGATATGGGCCGCCGCATGCACGGGCAGCGCGCGCATCAACGCGAGCAGCGGCTTTACATAAATGCGTGTCGGCGTGAGCAGCACTTGGCCGAGTGAACGATCCCCAAAGGGTTCATCGAGCGGCGCCTTGCTCATTTCGAGAATGCGGCGTATCAACGAGTAGCCGTTCGAATGCAGGCCGCTCGAGGCGATACCTATAAGAGTGTCGCCGGCGTGGACCGCCGAGCCGTCTATGATCTTCGATTTCTCGACCACGCCCACGGTGAAGCCGGCGAGGTCGTAATCGCCCGCGGCGTACATGTCGGGCATCTCTGCCGTCTCGCCGCCGACAAGCGCGCAGCCGGCTTGACGACAGCCCTCGCCGATGCCGGCGATGATGCGCGTATCGCGCTTGGGGTCGAGCTTGCCGGTGGCGAAGTAGTCGAGGAAAAACAGCGGCTCGGCGCCTTGCACCACGACGTCGTTGACGCACATCGCCACCAAATCAATGCCGATGGTGTCGTGACGGTCTAGATCGATTGCTAGTTTGAGTTTGGTACCGACGCCATCGGTGCTCGAAACCAGCACCGGCTCTTTGAATTGGCCAGGTGGGATCTGAAACATCGCGCCGAAGCCGCCGACACCCGCGAGTACACCAGGGCGGTTCGTGGCGCGCGCGATCGGTTTGATCGCTTCGACGAATTGGTCGCCGGCATCGATATCCACGCCGGCGTCGCGATAGGTGAGCGGGGGTTTCTTGGACACGGAAATCAGGTGGTTTTGGGAGTGCGTATGGTATTGCGCGAGGGTAACACTGTAAACGACGCCTGCAGTCAGGGAATCTCCGAATAATTCCCGAAATACTCGCTCTCGCCGCAAGGAGCGCAAAGCTGAGGAATTGACTTGAGCGCGTGTCTCACTTAGCGTGCCGCAGGCCAGCGCCATGAACGTCTCGCAACTGCCCAATCTGATTACGATTTCGCGCATCGCACTGGTGCCGGTACTGATCCTTGTGCTCAAGGATCGCGAATATGCCACGGCGCTCGTGGTGTTCCTCGCCGCCGGCGTTTCGGATGGGCTCGACGGATGGATCGCGAAGCGCTATCGCTTCACCAGCCGCCTGGGCGCGATCCTCGATCCAGTCGCGGACAAAATCCTGCTGCTGTCGAGCTACGTCATGCTGATGCTGCTTGACCGCCTACCGTTCTGGCTGGTGCTAACCGTGGTATTCCGCGATTTGCTGATCGTCGGCGGTTACCTCGTGTATACATCGTTGATTGGGTCGGTGCAGATGCACCCGAGCCTGCTGAGCAAGTTCAATACGCTAATGCAGATTGTTCTTGTGCTCGCCGTGCTGGTGCAGGAGGCGGTTGGCTTTCGCTATCCGCTGTTGCTCGATGCGCTAGTCTACGCCGTGTTCGCTACAACCGTTGCCAGCGGTGTGCACTACGTCTGGATCTGGGGTGTGCAAAAGGGGCCGAAACCCGCGGCACGCGGAGGTAGAGCATGAGTAATGCGCGGCGGATGGCGACGACGGCGTTCCTTATTCAAACGGGTGAGGTGTGGTTGCGGCACGCGCACGAGGCTTGGGTTCACCCACGCGCGTGGCGGCAATGAACGCGCAGCTCGCGCTCAACCTGCGGCTCAGGGACTCAGCGTCGTTTGCCAACTACTATCCGGCGCGCAATGCCGAGGCGGTGGATTGTTTGCGCCGCGCGCTCGATTCGATGGTTGCGGGGCGATCCAATGAGCGGGTGATTTTTCTGTGGGGCCCGAGCGCCAGCGGCCGCACGCACCTATTACATGCGGCCTGCCATCGCGCGCAGGAGGGT
>JBGPGJ010000382.1:0-2931 GCA_041483795.1 Sulfurifustaceae bacterium | reverse complement strand
TGTGACCGGCTTGACGGCGTAATGGTTGGCGAACCAGCGTCCGCCGAACCACAGCACGGCGTAGGCCGGGATAAGCGCGATGTACGCCGGCGAAACACAGTAGTCGCTCACGCCTTGCCAGTTGATCGCGGCGAAATCGAGGAAGGACGCCAGAGCGAACAGCGCCGCCAGCGTCCAGACCGGACGCAGATACACGCCGGCCAGGAAGAATACCGCCCACGATGCGCTCGGCAGTACCTGCTTGACCGTCGGGAAGTGTTGGCCACGCGTGGCCACCATGAGCGCGGCCAGCGCGATCCCGATGGCAATTTGGTTACGAGTAGAAAGCTTCAGCATGGTTACGATCTCCTTTTCAGTGGTTTCACGGTTGGTAGCGCAGAGTGAAGAAGAAACCGCGTCCCGGTTGATTGAAAAATGCCGCGGTTTCGTAGTTTTTGTCGAGCAGGTTTTCGATGCGCGCCTGTAGGAACCAGTCTCGTGCGAATGCGTATTCAGCGCGCAAGTCCACGGTGGTGTAGCCGCCGAGCCGACTTGTGTTCGCCAGATCGTCATAGCGGTGTCCTTCCGCGCGCAGCGTTGTACCGAAGCGGTAAGGCCCGAAGGCGCGATCAGCATCAACACGTAGCGCCTGCTTCGCGCGTCGTGGCAGTATTTTTCCATTGTTAGTGCCCGCAGCGAGATTCTGCGGGTCGAGCAGCGTCAAACCAGTATTGACATCCCATTCAGCGAAACGTGACCCGAGCTTCGCTTCGAGGCCGCGAATGCGTGCCGAGTCGATATTGGCCGGCGTGAAGGTGGCATCGAAGGCGATAAGATTGTCGATCTCGGTCTTAAAGGCGTTTAGCGCCCAGCGGCCCCAGTCGGTCTTATTGTTTACGCCGACCTCGATGCTGCGCGATTCTTCAGGACTGAGGTTCGGGTTACCGAATCCCGGAAAGTAAAGCTGGTTGAAGGTTGGAGCCTTGAAGGCGGTACCGTAGGAGGTCGTAAGCCGCAGACCGTCGCCAAAGCTGTAGCCCCAGGCAGCATTGCCGGTCTTGTGATTCCCGAACTGCTCGTTGTCGTCCCGCCGCAGGCTGGCTTGTAGGTCGTGTTTTGCAAAGGTGCCTTGGTATTGGGTAAAGAGCCCCTGGTTGTCACGGGAAGTCACGGGGTAAGCGGTCGTGCTGTTGACGTTGTCGTTTTGGTAATCGAATCCGATGGTGAACAGTTGTTTCGAGCCGATCGAAAAATCGTTTTGCAGCGATTCAACGTCGCGCCGCGTATTGAAACGGCTTTTGAAGACGCTATCCTTGAAATTGTCGGAGTCGTCGTGACTACGACCGGTGAGCAGGGTAACCTGCCACGGTGTCATCGGTGTAAAGCGAAAACGGCCGCCATAAACCTCTTGGACTGATTTCGATTCGTTGACGGAGCTGCCATCGAACATGTTGGCGCCGTCTGCTTGCATCCAGTGCACGTCGATATCCGTGCCGTTACCGAAGCGGTAACCTCCACGCAGCGCGCCCGAATTGTTGCGGTAGCCGTCCTTGTCGGGCTCAATAGTAAAACAACCAGCCGTGAGAGAACCGCTGCACGCGTTGATCCCTTGCGTGTGGAAACCGCTCATGGATGCGTTGAACCAGCTTTTCTCGCCACCACCCGAGATACCGGTCGTACCATCGTAGGTCCTGTGGCTTCCTCCACCGAGACTGACGAAGGGTTTCAATGGACCGCCTCCTTTGCGCGTGAAGATCTGGATTACCCCGCCGATTGCCTCCGAACCATACAGGCTAGAGCGCGGGCCGCGCACGATCTCGATGCGCTCGATCTGGTCCACCGGAATGTCCTGAAATGCCGTAGTGCCGAGCGTCGCCGACCCCACCTTAATGCCGTCAATCAGTACCAGCACGTGGTCAGAATTAGTGCCTCGGAAAAAAACCGAAGTGGCCTTGCCAGGGCCACCGTTGTTTGAAATAGAAACTCCCAGCTCACCACGGAGCAGATCTTCGATGGATCGCGCCTGTAGTCGTTCGATGTCCTGGCGCGTGATGACCGTGACGGAAGCCAGGGTGTCGTCGGCGGTATGCGCGGTCCGGGTGGCTGTGACCACGATGGCGTCTTGGGGAATTTCTTCGGCGTGGACTGAAACGGAAACTGTATAGATCGCCACAGCAGCGACAAGAGTACAAGACAACTTGTTCATTATTTTCTCCGCATTTGCGCGCACCCGCGCAGATTAAGTTTGGCGTGCGGAGGAAGAAGTGCGGGGAAGGGATGATTACCTGCCCGCGTCGCCCACCGCGACACCATTTGGGTTGCGCATCAGGCCGGTCTCCGGGCTCGCGAGAGTTACGTTGTGCGGATCGCCTTCCCATCCCACCCCCAATTATTGTCAGGGGGGTGGGGCAGTGGCATAAGATCCGCTTCAACTCGCTTACCGTTGCGGGGGCAGCGCCGGCTTTGCCACGTAAATGGCGCACCGGCTTCCCGTTTCATCCGCCCACACTAACCAAACTAACTAATGGTCCGAGTTGAGTGGGCGGACACCTGAAGCGTTGAGCACTATGCTCGCGCACAATACTAAGAACGTGTTGGAGCGGTGTCAACGAATTTTTGTTGAGCATAACAAGAAAAATAAAAACAGAGTACGAATGTATAGAGTATGCGCTTGTCGTTACGTGGAGTTTTCTGGCCAAAATAAAAAGCCGGCCCGAAGGCCGGCTTTCGAACAGCTAAGGATACGACGAGTTACTGATCAGGCCGTCATGGTGTGCGTGGATGCATCCGTCACAAGTGGCATTTCCTGAGCTGAGGGAAAACAGGAAAATAGTGAGAACACGTTACGCACTATTTGGCGGCCTCCTCAGTATTTCTTTGGAGCTTCAGCCGGTTTGGCAGCGTCAGCGGGTGCGGCAGGCGCGGTGGCATCCGCCGGAGCAGCAGCGGGAG
>JBGPGJ010000381.1:0-2934 GCA_041483795.1 Sulfurifustaceae bacterium | reverse complement strand
TGAACGCACTCGGTCACGCGCTGCCGCAAGGTCCGGTCCTCGGTCTTTGTCCAGGCGCCGAATTCGGACCGTCCAAGCGCTGGCCGGTCGAGTACTTCGTCGCAGTCGCGCGCGAAAAACTCGCGCAAGGTTGGGAGGTATGGCTGTTCGGCTCCGAGCGAGATGCACCGATCACGCGACGGATAGATGCTCAAACCGGCGGCCGCTGCCTCGACCTCGGTGGGCGCACGACGCTGGCCGAGGCGATCGATCTGATGTCGCTGGCGACGGTGGTCGTGAGCAACGACTCGGGCCTGATGCATATCGCCGCGGCGCTCGAGCGGCGCCTGATCGCGCTCTACGGTTCTTCCGACCCGCGTCACACCCCGCCCATGAGTACCGCGGCCAAGGTGCTGTATCTCGGTCTCGACTGCAGTCCTTGTTTCAAACGCGAGTGTCCGCTCGGTCATCTCAACTGCCTCAAGGGCATCACGCCGCAGCAGGTGCTCGCGGCGATGCAGCGCTAGCCGCGAGTTCGGCTCGGCGGGGGAATCTGATAAGGTTCGCGCCATGCTGCAAGACGCCGTCGATCCGACATCCATCCACCGCGCGCTCGTGATCAAGCTGCGGCATCACGGCGACGTGTTGCTCACCTCGCCGGTGTTCACCGTGCTCAAAAACCACTTGCCGCATGCGCAACTCGATGCGCTCGTCTATGCCGATACCGCCGACATGCTCACCGGGCATCCGGCGATTGCGAACGTCTACACCGTAGACCGCGCGTGGAAGCGTCAGGGTCCCGTCAGTCAGCTACGCGAAGAATGGCGCTTGCTGCGAATGCTGCGCGCGCGCCGTTACGACCTAATCGTTCACCTCACCGAATCCCCGCGTGGCGCGCTGCTTGCATTCGCACTTGGCCCGCACGCGGCGGTGGCGCGCGACTACGGCCCGAAGCGCGGGTGGTTGTGGCGCGCGGCGTTCACGCACCGCTATCGCATTCCCGCCAAACCGCGTCACACGGTCGAGATTCATCTCGACGCGCTGCGCCGCGTCGGCATTTACCCGCATCCCGATGAACGCACGCTGACGCTGGTCCCTGGCGCCGATGCGCAAGCCTCGGTGCGCGTGCTGCTTGAGACAAACGCCCTCAGACCGCGATCGTTTGTGCACATTCATCCGACGTCGCGCTGGCTGTTCAAGTGTTGGGAGCCGGAGAAATACGCCGCGCTCATCAACGTGCTTCAGGACGCGGGCGAGCGCATAGTGCTCACGGCCGCGCCGAGCGAGCACGAGCTTCAGTTCATCGGCGGCATTACGGTGCAGCTGCGCAAGCCGGTGGTGAACCTCGCCGGTAAGCTCAGCCTCAAGCAACTTGCCGCGCTCACCGCCCAGGCAAAGTGCTTTGTCGGCGTGGATTCCGTGCCCATGCACATCGCCGCGGCCATGCAAACGCCGACGGTCGCGCTCTTCGGTCCGAGCGGCGATCTCGAATGGGGCCCGTGGCAGGTGACGTCGCGCATCGTTACCTCGAATCACTCCTGTCGTCCCTGCGGCATGGACGGTTGCGGCAACAGCAAGGTGAGCGAGTGCCTGACTTCCATTCCGGTGGAACAAGTGCTTGCTGCTGTGCGCCAATTTATTTAAATGCAGCGACTTTCGATCGCGTTTGTCCGTCAGCGCTACACTCAGGACGGCGGCGCCGAGCGGTTCGTCGCGCGCGCACTCGAAGCGCTCAAAGAGCAGGACGTGCGCATCACACTGATCACGCGTCAGTGGCAGCCAGGCGACGGTTTCGAGGTGACTAAAGTCAATCCGTTCTACATCGGGCGATTGTGGCGCGATTGGTCGTTTGCCCGTGCGGTTTGTAAACTACTCAAGACACGCAAGTTCGACCTGGTTCAGTCGCACGAACGCATTCCCTGCTGCGACATCTACCGGGCCGGCGATGGCGTGCACCGTGAATGGCTCAAGCAGCATGCGCGTGTGTTGTCGTGGTGGGGCCGATTGATGCAAGCGATCAATCCCTACCATCTTTACGTCAAGTGGGCTGAGAAACGGGTTTTCATGAACCCGCGTCTGAAGGCCGTGATCTGTAACTCGAAGATGGTGCGAGAGGAGATCAAACACTACTTCGGCATTGCGGACAATAAACTGCATGTGATCTATAACGGTGTTGATCTGAACCAGTTCCATCCTGACCTTCGCAGGCATCGGGCCGAAGTCCGCGCCCGTTACGCTATTCCGGGCGATGCGCCGTTGTTCCTGTTCGTCGGTTCCGGCTTCGAGCGCAAGGGTGTGCCGATTTTGCTCGAGGCGATGGCCGAGTTGCCGTCGAACGCGCATTTGCTCGTGGTCGGCCGCGACCGGAAGATCGAACGCTATCGCCGCCGCGCCGCCGCACTGGGGTTAAGCCGGCGCGTGCAATTCCTCGGAAGCCAGTCGGACGTGGGGCCATATTATGGCGCCGCCGATGCGCTGGTGTTGCCGACACTCTACGACCCCTTTCCGAATGTCGCGCTCGAGGCGATGGCAGCCGGGTTGCCGGTGGTAACCAGCCGGAACTGCGGTGCCGCCGAGCTCGTCGAGGCGGGCGTTGGTGGGTTTGTTTGCGATGCACTTGACAGCGGCTGTTTGGTTGAGGCCTTGCGTACCGTAGCGACCCGTAACGTAGCAATCGCCAATCCGCGCGAGCGTGTTATATCGTTAACGCTCGTCGCCATGAGCGAGGCGCTGCAACGGCTCTATGCCGCGTTGGCATAACCTGGTTGCTATCTGTGCTCAAGCCAGAAACTGCCTATGCCCAGGCAATCAACGCGTTTCTCGACAAAGGCACTGAGCGCATCTCTGGGAGCGCAAACGATCGGTTCCTCATGTACGTTAAAGCTCGTGTTTAACACCACTGGCAGCCCGCTCAGGGTGTGGTAAGCGTTGATCAATCTGTAATAGAGGGGATTG
>JBGPGJ010000380.1:0-2936 GCA_041483795.1 Sulfurifustaceae bacterium | reverse complement strand
ATCGCAAACGCCCGAGGCGCAGGTGCGCGCAACAATTGCGCAAGCCGAAGCGGCGGCCGAGAAGCGGGAGGTTGGCGCTCTGAGGGCACTTGTGTCGGAGAAATATGCCGACGCCCAGGGCCAGGACAAGCGCGCGGTCGAGGCCGTGTTACGCTTTTATTTTTTGCGAAACGAATCCATCCATCTCTTTACTCACGTTCTGACTATCGGCTTTCCGGAAAAGGATCGCGCGCTTGCGGTAGTGCTGGTGGCGATGGCGGGGCAGCCGGTGAAGCGTGCCGAGGAGCTGGAGCGCTTACGCGCGGACCTTTACCGCTTTGAGATCACGTTTGCAAAGGAAGCGGATCAGTGGCGCGTCGTGGGCGCGGAATGGCGACCGGCGGAATTTGTCGAGTTTCTTTGATCGGCTTACGCCGTTAATTAGGCGCCGGCGGCGCCGGATTCACGGTGGTGCGGCCCGCGGTACTTTGGCGCCGGCCTTCGAACACGAGCCAGATCCAGGCGAAAAGTTGCAACAGCGCCATCAGCGCGAACGCTGCGCGGTAGGCGTCGGCCAGGGACCATCCTGCCGCGGCGAGCGCGTCCACGATGACGCCGATCCCCCATTGCAGCAAGAAAGCACCGGCGAATGCCATTAGGTTAAGCGCGGTGTTGACGCGTCCGGAGAGACTGAGCGGGAAGCGCTGCGTCACGATCGCGTAAGTAAGTAGGGTGGCGGTGGCGCAGAAGCTGTAGCCCATCCACAGCGGTAATGCCGGGTGTACCCCCGCCACGATCAGTACCTGGAAAATCCATGCCACGGCAAGTACGCCGCCCATTAATACGGTGGGTTTCATACCGCTACGAATTACGCGTGTCGCGAAAACGGCCATGACAAGATAGCTCGCCAGCGCAGCGATGCTTATCGCTAACAAGTTTCGTGCCGCCGCGCCGCGGGTCAATCCGTCCACGTTCATAATCCACGGCACCGCCCACAATCCATGCACCGCCATGAAGCCGCCGGAGAACAGCGCCGTCTGCGGCGCGAAGCGCCAGAAGCTACGACTGGCGAAGACATGCGCAACGCCCTGCCACTGTTGCGCGAGCGTGGTTCTTGCGATGCCGTCATCGCGATCGGGGACGGCGAAGAAAAGAAATGCAGCAGCCGCGACGAATACTGTCGTGAGCAACAGAAATATGCCGCGCCAACCCATTATCGGCAGCAACGTTTCCAGCGGGACGCTCGCCGTGATCGCACCGAGACCGCCGGCGGTCATGATGGCGCCGGTGAGCGATGCCTGCCGCTCGGCGGGGTACCACTGCGAGAAGTTCTTCAACCCCGCCATGAGACAGGCCGAGACCCCGAGCCCGATCAAACCGCGACCGACGGTGAGCTCCCCGATGTCTCGACCCAGAGCGAATACCAGTGTGCCGGCCGCAGCGAATATCAATAATGCGGCCTCCACCCGGCGCGGTCCGTAGCGGTCGAGCAGGATACCGAGTGGGATCTGGAATGCGCCGAAGGTAAGAAAGTAGGCGCTGGTGAGCAGGCCGAGGTCGGCCGCGTTCAGGTTCAATTCACGCGTGAGTTCGGGTGCGATTACCGCGTTGGCATTGCGCAGCAGATAGGAAAGGTAATAACCGGCCGCGAACGGCAGGAAGATGCGCAGCCAATGGCCGGGCGGATTGCGCGTTGAGGCGGTCATGGCGCCCGCCGTCGATACAGAGATTTTTTTCCGCCCGCTCGCGTGCGAATGCGGCAGTGGCGCTCGCAACCGCAGGACGAACTCGTCCCGCTATCCTTCATGCCGTCCGTGGCGCGACATTTCGACTTCGTCAGGCCCCGGCCCAGTCATCCGTGACTGGGCACTCGGCGGCGTGAGTGCGACGGGGTTTTCGCAGATGCACTTAACGTGCATCTGCGCCGTCGAACGGGTGCAACGGGTTTGTTGCACCCTTGGCTGCAAACGTTAAGTGCATTCACGACTTCTCCGCCTTGTCCTTGCGGATCATCGCGTAGGCGGAGTGATTGTGGATGGACTCGAAGTTTTCCGACTCCACCACATAGGCGTCAATACGCTGATCGGCGTTGAGCCGGGCGGCGACGCCGCGCACCATGTCCTCGACAAACTTGGGATTGTCGTAGGCTTTTTGGGTGACGTACTTTTCGTCCGGGCGCTTGAGCAGGCCGTACAACTCGCAGCTCGCCTCTTTTTCGGCGAGATCAATCAGATCCTCGACCCAAACGAACGTATTGGTGCGCACGGTGATGGTGACGTGCGAGCGCTGGTTGTGCGCACCGTAATCGGAGATTTCCTTCGAGCACGGGCACAGGCTGGTCACAGGCACCACAACCTTGGTGGTCATGGTGTACTCGCCGTTCTCGACCTCGCCGAGGAAGCTCACCTGATAGTCCATCAGGCTTTTCACGCCGGAGACCGGCGCGGTCTTGTTGATGAAGTAGGGGAAGCCCATTTCGATATGGCCGGTCTCGGCCTCAAGACGCGCGGCCACGTCGGCGAGCATGTCCCGGAACGACTCGACTGAAATCTCCATATTGTGCTCGTTGAGTATCTCCACAAAGCGCGACATGTGTGTGCCCTTGAAGTTGTGCGGCAGCTCCACGTACATGTTGAAGTTGGCGATCGTGTGCTGCACGCCCTGCGAGCGGTCTTTCACCAGCACGGGATGACGGATGTCCTTGATGCCGACCTGATCTATTGGCAGATGCCGGTGATCCGGGCTGCCCTGCACGTCGGCGATCGGGGTCGGTTCGGCCCGGCCGCGCGGCTTCGTCTGAGTTTTCCAAAATTGGCTCATTGTCTCGGTGCTGCACACGGATGTGCGAATGTCGCGGGCGCAGGATGCGCTGGAGCGACCCCTCCCCCACCAGGGGCGAGGGGAAGTTGGTGGGAATCCACAATTTTCTCGAACAAACGCCGACAGAAAGCGAGGAT
>JBGPGJ010000379.1:0-2938 GCA_041483795.1 Sulfurifustaceae bacterium | reverse complement strand
GCCATGGTGCGCCACGCGTGACGCTCGTCGGCCACGCGCAATTCACGTTCGATCACCGGGCCGAGGCGGAACGCCTCGTCCTTGCGCACGACGTCGAGTGCGCCGGCGCGCATGACCTTGCTGACGTCGGTCTCCTTAACGGTGCGAGTGAATACGATGAGCGGCGCGTCCTGGTGGGTGCGTTTGAGCAGCTCGAGCGCCATGGGGGCGCCGAAGTGCGCCAGCGTGATCTCGGACAGCACCACGTCCCAGGTGGATTTGTCGAGCGCTGTCTGCATCGAGGCCAAGTCCTGTACACGCTGGGTTTTGAGCATATAGCTGAACTTACGCAACGCCAAGGTCGCCAGCTCGGCGTCGTCCGGCGAGTCGTCCACGATCAACAGGCGCAGAATCTTTTTGTCCACAGGTGCTTATCCCCTGAACACATTGTAGTTTATGACGAAATGACCGAGTGGCGCCGACGAAAGGGCGGTTTCTGTGTCTTGGCTTATGCCTGCGGCGCGAGGGCCGCCTCCATCCTGTCGCAACCCCGTTTATCGTCAAGGGACCGGTAGTGTAGTTGTTAATTCACATATTGCGTATAGTGTTATTGTTATATAAGTAAAAACCTGGTGTCGGCACGTAACGGGGAGGGCTCATCGAGCGCCTGGCCGGCGTGTCGGAGGTGCTGTTCCGATAGATACCGAGTGCGATTCCATGAGGCGGCGCGTTAGCGGCGGGCGCCCGCGCGTGTAAGGGGTACACCAAAATAAAACCCGCGCAATTATTATAGGAGCACAGCACGTGATGGACGGAACCCGGCTTTATCGACCCTTTTCTTCCACCCTAATTCCCCCCTATGGCGGCAAGCTCGTTGAACTTCAGGTCACCGCCGAGCTGGCGGCCGCGCGCAATTTCCCCTCGCTAGACCTCACCGCTCGTGAGCTGGGTGACCTCGAGTTGCTGGCCACCGGGGCATTCTCGCCGCTCACGACTTTCATGGGGCGCGCCGATTACGAGTCCGTCTGTTCCGACATGCGCCTACAAGACGGGACGCTCTGGCCGCTGCCGGTTGTGCTCGAAGCGTCGGCGAAGCTGGCCGAGGGTTTGACCATCGGCGCCCAGATCGTGCTGCGCGATGCGGAAGGCACGATGGTGGCGATACTCACGATCGAGGAAATGTTCGAGCGCGACCGTCGCCTCGAGGCCGAACGACTCTATGCCGCGCCGGAAGGGCGCCATCCCGACGCGGCTTATCTTTACAATAGGCGCGAGGGCCATGTCTGCCTCACCGGTCGGCTCGAGGTCGTGGAGCTACCGGACCGTCACGACTTCACTGCGTTTCGGCAGTCCCCGGCATCGGTGCGGGCGGCGTTGGCGCGCGAGGGGAGTACTAACGTGATCGGTTACATGCCACACGGCCTTTTGCATCGCGCGCACGTCGAATTCAGTCGCCAGGCGGCGCTGACGCGAAGGGCGTGGCTGCTCGTGTTCGCGCTGGTGGGACTGCGGCACTTGGAAGAACCGGCCTACTATCGGCGTGTGCGCGCGCTGCGCGCTGCGCTCGAGCATTACCCGCAGGATACGGTTCGGCTCAACGTGTCACCGCTGTCGCCGCGCCAGGCCGGCGCGCGCGCCGCGTTACTCGCGGCGATCGTGGCGCGCAATTTCGGTTGCTCGCACTTCATCGCCGAGCACGACAGCGCCGATCTCGGCGAAGGCGCGAGTGGCGCGCCTTGCTACGGACAATACCAGACGATCGTTACGCTCGAGCGCCATGCGCGTGAACTTGGCCTCGATATCGTTCCGTTTCGCGATCTCATCCCCGAAGAAGACTGTCCGGAATCTCTGCTGCGCGATCCACGCCGCGCCGTCTCGGGGACGGACGCCGGGCGGTTGCGCGAGATGGCGCAGTCGTTTTCCTATCCGACGGTACTGCACGAATTGCGCAAACCGTTCCGCGGCGGCGCGGAACACGGGCTGACGATCTTTTTTACCGGATTGTCGGGCGCGGGCAAGTCCACGATCGCGCGCATTCTGCTGGCGTGGCTGATGGAACACGGCGAGCGTCACGTGACGATACTCGACGGCGATGTGGTACGCAAGCATTTGTCCTCGGAGCTGGGGTTCTCGCGCGAACATCGCAACCTTAATGTATTGCGCCTCGGGTACGTCGCGAGTCTGGTGACCCAACACCACGGCATCGCGATTTGCGCGCCGATCGCACCGTACGCGGCCACGCGCGCGCAGGTGCGTGCCATGGTCCAGCCGCACGGGGCGTTCGTGGAAGTGTACGTCGCCACGTCGCTCGAGGTGTGCGAAGGACGTGATCGCAAGGGGCTCTACGCGCGCGCGCGCCAGGGGCTCATTCCGCAGTTCACCGGTATTTCCGATCCGTACGAGCCACCGACCCACGCCGAGATTGTCATCGATACCGCCCAGGTGTCGGCGACGGATGCGGTTCAGCACATCCTCGGTTATCTGACCGAGGCTGGTTATCTCATCTCGCAGGAATCGGCGCCGGTGGCGGCGAAGGGCTCAGTGGAATCCGAACCCCCGGAACGCGACGTGCCCGACGTTCGGCCAGGCGAGGCTCCAGCAATTCGCTGATATTCTCTTGCCGGGAGTAGTTACGGAAAAGAGGGAAGCAAGTTCAGCCGTTTTGCCACATTCCGGTGCGACGGTTCAATGCGCGTTGGTGAGCAGAAACTCAAGCAGCGCTTTCTGGGCATGCAGCCGGTTTTCGGCCTCGTCCCACACCACGCTCTGCGGCCCGTCAATGACCTCGGCCGCCACCTCTTGGCCGCGATAGGCGGGCAGGCAGTGCATGAAAATCGCGTCGGGTTTGGCGATTCGCATGATCGCGGACGATACCTGATATCCGTCGAACGCCTTCATGCGTTTGGTCTTCTCCGCCTCCTGGCCCATGCTGGCCCAGGTGTCGGTGACAACAAGGTCT
>JBGPGJ010000378.1:0-2952 GCA_041483795.1 Sulfurifustaceae bacterium | reverse complement strand
CGTGGCAACGCCGAGCTGGCGTTGGCGGCCGATGCCAGCCTGATCAAGCACCGAGACAACTGGTTCGTGCGCGAGACGATCGGCATGTTGCGCCGCACGCTGGCGCGCCTCGATGTTTCGTCGCGCACGATGTTCGCCATCGTCGAGCGAGGTTCCTGCTTTGCCGGCACGTTGTTGGAACTGGCGCTGGCCGCTGACCGCAGTTACATGCTGGCGTTGCCGCAAGGCGATGTCGAGGCGCCGCGGCTGGCGCTTTCGGAAATGAATTTCGGCGCCTATCCGGAAGTCAACCGCCTGACGCGCATCGAAACGCGTTTCTACGGTGACCAGGGACCGATCTCCAAGGCAAAAGCGGCAATCGGCCGCAAGCTCATCAGCCAGGAGGCCTTGGAACTCGGTCTGATTACCGCCGCACCCGACCATCTGGATTGGGACGAGGAGCTGCGCATCGCCTTGGAAGAACGCACCAGTCTCTCGCCCGACGCGCTGACCGGAATGGAGGCGAATCTACGCTTCGGCGGCGCCGAGACCATGGAGACGCGTATTTTCGGGCGTCTATCCGCTTGGCAGAACTGGATCTTCGTTCGGCCCAATGCGGTGGGAGAAGCGGGCGCGCTTAAAGTATTCGGGAGCGGCAATAAGGCCAAATTTAATTGGGAGCGTGTGTAACCGTCCGGGTCATTCGGCTTCTCCCAATTTTCAGGTATCGAGTATCTGAATTCTTCTTAGGAGAATTAAATGAGTAGCAATCAAAGCATCGACTACAGCGAAAAGATCCCGAATAATGTCGACTTGGCGAGCGACAAGATGCTTCAGCGCGCGTTGGAGCATTGGCAGCCGGAGTTCCTCAAATGGTGGGGCGACATGGGACCCGACGGCTCGAATAACTTTGACGTTTATCTGCGCACGGCGGTGAGTGTCGAGCCGGGTGGCTGGGCGCATTTCGACTACGTCAAGATGCCGGACTACCGCTGGGGTATTTTCCTAAATCCAGCCATCCCCGAGGCCAAGATCAACTTTGGCGACCACAAGGGCGAACCGGCTTGGCAGGAGGTGCCGGGTGAATACCGCAGCAACCTGCGACGCATCATCGTCACCCAAGGCGACACGGAGCCGGCCTCCGTCGAGCAGCAACGTCACCTGGGTCTCACCTGCCCGTCGCAGTACGATTTAAGGAACATATTTCAGGTAAATGTGGAGGAGGGACGCCATCTGTGGGCCATGGTGTACCTGCTGCACCGTTACTTCGGTCGCGATGGGCGCGAAGAGGCGGAGGCATTGCTCGAGCGCCGTTCCGGCGATCTCGATAACCCGCGTATTCTCGGCGCCTTTAACGAAAAGACGCCGGATTGGTTGTCGTTCTTCATGTTTACTTACTTCACCGACCGCGACGGCAAGTTTCAACTGTGCGCGCTCGCGGAATCGGGCTTCGATCCGCTGGCGCGGACGACGCGCTTCATGCTCACCGAGGAAGCGCACCACATGTTTGTCGGCGAGTCCGGCATCTCGCGCATTTTGCAACGCACCTGCGAAGTCATGGCGCAGAATAAAACCGATGACCCGGCCAAGCTGCGAAGCCTCGGTGTGATCGATCTGCCCACGATCCAGCGCTATTTGAATTTTCACTTTAGCGTCACGATCGACCTGTTCGGCGCCGACGTGTCATCGAACGCGGCGACCTTCTACAGCACCGGACTCAAGGGCCGCTTCGACGAGACCAAGATTAGCGACGACCACCTGCTCAAGGATAAGACCTATCCGGTATTGGAAGTGGTGGACGGCCAGCTTGTGACCCGCGAAGCGCCGGCGCTGAATGCACTGAACGAAAAGCTGCGCGACGACTACATCAAGGATTCGCTCGCGGGCATAGGCCGCTGGAACAAAGTCATGCAAAAGCACGGTATCGCCTTTCAACTGACCGCTCCGCACAAGGCGTTCCACCGGCAGATAGGCCCGCTCGCCGGCGTCAGGATTTCGCCCGACGGTCGCGTGATCAGTCAGGCGGAATGGGACGCCAACGTCAGGAATTGGCTCCCGACCGCCGAGGATCGGGCGTTCGTGCAGTCGCTGATGGGCCGCGTGGTCGAGCCGGGCAAGTTCGCCAACTATATCGCGCCACCGGCGATGGGTATCAATAAGCAACCCATCAACTTAGAGTACGTGCGATTCAACTGAGGGTCGCATCGGCGCGGAACACGCCTTTCGCTTCTTCGCCCCGCGGAGAGAGAGGATACAATGGTGGCAGTTATCGCAGCAGATCGGGTAGGCGACGAACTGGCGCGCCAACACCTGATCGACCCGGAAATCTGCATTCGCTGCAATACCTGCGAAGAAATATGCCCGGTTCACGCGATCACCCATGACTCGCGTAACTACGTGGTGAATTTCGACATTTGCGACGCTTGCAACGCCTGTATTTCTCCTTGCCCGACGGGGTCGATCGATAATTGGCGGCAGGTGGTGAAGTCCACGCCCTATTCCCTGGCGGAGCAGCTCTCGTGGGATAGTTTACCCGCACAAACCGAACTCGATGTGGCGACCAACTCCGAACTCCCGGAGGACGTCGTTCGACTTACCGCTGAAGCGGCGGCCGGCCAGGGTGGGGCGACTGCTCCGCCGTGGTCTGCCGCGCAACCGCACGTTAATCTCTTTACGATTCGTTCACCGGCCATCGCCACCGTCACGGGGAATTTTCGTCTAACCGAGGACGACGCGACAAGCGATATTCGCCATATCGTCTTGGACTTCGGTACCACCGTCTACCCGGTGCTTGAGGGTCAATCCATCGGCATTGTGCCGTCCGGCGTGGATGCCAACGGCAGGCCGCATCGCGTGCGGTTGTACTCGGTTGCAAGCCCGCGCGACGGTGAACGGGTGAATTACAACAATCTCTCGCTGACGGTGAAACGGGTTACCAACGATCACGACGGCAAAACCGTGCAAGGCGTGGCG